>CAXTCR010000074.1:0-15058 GCA_964242555.1 uncultured Ktedonobacteraceae bacterium | reverse complement strand
GCAAGCGGCGCGAGAACTGATCGAGCGCGTCTGGATTGAGGTTGATATGGCTCGAACAGTCCCTGCGGAAGAGGATGTGGAGGAGTTGGAGGAAATAATTTAAGTTATACGTTCTATTGCCCAGAGACGTTATAATAAGCGTTACATAGATGAGTGTTGCGTGGGGACCACGTTTACGGCGTGCACAAGCGATTTATCGCGTATGATTTGTTATCCGTTTAGTTCAACTATAGCCAATGAATTGGCCCGATGCGGACGCCGTGAACGTGGTCCCTACGAAATCATTAGACGAACAAGAGTATTTAGGAGACCACGCAATGTTACTGTCCGATAAACGTATTTTGGAAGAGCGAGAGAACGGCAATATTGTGATCGAGCCATTTGACCGTCGTCAGCTTGGCACGAACTCATATGATTGCCGACTTGGAGAGTGGTATTTTCAAGGTGACGCCAATATTGAGGTGATGCACCTGGATAACCCTGAAGAGATTCGCTGCTATTGGGGTGAGCCACGGCAGGCACAGAGTGGTAAAATCGCGATTCGTCCCGGTACTACCATCCTCGCTCACACTCAAGAGGTTATCGGTGGTCACAATGGCTTTCTAGCAAAAATGTATTCGCGCAGTACTGTTGCTCGTTCGGGTCTCTCCGTCTGTCGCTGTGCTGGTGTTGGCGATGTCGGGTATATCAATCGCTGGACAATGGAGATCAGCAATCACACACAGACCGTGATCTGGGTGCCCGTCAACTTCCGCATCTGCCAGCTTACCTTCGAGTACGTCGGGGAAACGCTCAAAGAATATCGCGGCAAGTATGGCAAACCCGGCAGCGACTGGACGCCCTACGATATGTTGCCCAAGCCCTACTATGATTGGGACTACGAAGAGTATCGTACAGACAGAAAGCGCTAAAAAGGAAGTGGTGTGGCATGAGCAGGGGACGTTTGATTTCGTTTGAAGGTCTTGATGGTGCTGGCAAAAGTACGCAGATGCGCCTGTTAGAGCAATGGCTTACAGTACACAATATTTCCTATATTCATACACGAGAGCCAGGAGGAACGCCGTTCGGCGTCGAGATACGGAGTATCCTGTTCAATCATTCTGAACTCACCATCACGCCCCTTGCCGAGGCATTTCTGTTTCAAGCCGACCGCGCTCAGCACTTCTCGACGCTTATCCTGCCCACATTAGAACAGGGCATTCATGTCCTCTCCGACCGCTGTTTCGACTCAAGCATCGCTTATCAGGGAGTCGCACGTGGCGTCGGTGTTGACCTTGTTATGCGTATCTCCATGCTTGCAACACAAAATCACGTCCCCGACCTCACCATCCTGCTGGACCTCGATCCCACACAAGTACACACTCGTACTGACACGTCTCATGACCCAAGCGGTCTACGCGAACAGCAATCGCGCTTCGACACCGAGTCCGAGCGCTTCCACCAAACGCTTCGTCAAGCGTTCTTAGACCTTGCTCATACCTATCCAGAGCGCATCAAAGTGGTGGATGCCTCGCGAACACAAGAAGAGATTCATGAGGAGATTGTTGAGTTAGTGAAGCCTTTGGTGGGAATACCTTAAGTTGTGCAACTCATATCTTTTGTCATGGTATAATTTATTCTAGTTTAGAAAAATAGGAGAACATGATGGCTGCAAATCCACGAAGCGATGATATGCATGGTATACCTATGACAGAAGAGGCATTTGAGCAGTTAATAGGTGTCGAAAGCCCATATCGCTATGAGCTTATTGACGGTTTTGTCTATGATATGACAGGCTCAACGCCAAGACACAGTGCAATTGCTTCTAATATAGAATTTCTACTCCGTGAGCAAGTGGGTAGAAAAGGTCCATGTCGTGTTCATCATGATCAATATGTTATGATTCCAAACAAGCCCCCTGTAGTTCCAGATGTTGTGTTAACATGTGATCGAGGAGATTGGGATGAGGATAAACGGCTCAAACCCTTTATGATCCGCTCTCCACTCATCGTTGTTGAAGTTCTCTCACCTAGCACTGAAAGCTACAATCGGATCGAGAAATTCGCGCGTTACATACGCTGCGCAACGTTAGAAGTTTATATGCTCGTAAGCCAGAATGAGCAGCATATCGAGATATACCGTCGTGCTAATAATTGGATACAAGAACGATTCTCCACTGGACAGACAATTGGGCTTGAGCAACTGGATTTAGAGCTACCCCTTGAGTCAATCTATGAGGGTGTGTTGTAGTACTATGCTTGCTACGCGCTTCACTGCTAAGAGATGGCAGAATGAAGCTTTCCTGACGACTCCTGTAAAAAAAAAGAGCCTTATTGGCACATATCCTGAGCCTCCCTCTGTAGTATATAATAACATAGGCTCAGGTTTTGCTCCGCAAATTAGTGAGCAATAATACGTCAAAGGAGATGTCGTATGCCAGTTGACCCCCAAGTTCAGGCTCTTTTGGATCAAATGACCGCCTCTAATACTCCTGACTTCTATCAGCAAGCTGTCGAGGAGAATCGGCAAGGTTTGAGAACGATGTTTACTGCTGAGACACCAACCCCTATCGCCCGCGTTGAAAATCGTAAGGTGCCTAGCCCCGATGGGGACATTCCAGTCAGAGTCTATACACCGGAAGGAAGTGGACCTTTCCCAATACTGGTTTACTTTCATGGAGGAGGTTGGGTAATTGGAGACCTCGATACACATGATGAGTTGTGCCGTAACCTCGCGAACGAAGCAAACTGTATTGTCGTCGCGGTCGATTATCGCCTCGCCCCTGAACACAAGTTTCCGGCTTGTACAGAAGACTGCTATGCGGCAACTAAATGGGTTGCTGAGAACGCTTCCCAATTCAATGGAGACTCTTCGCGCATAGCAGTTGGTGGTGATAGTGCGGGTGGTAATCTTACGGCAGTTGTCGCTCTGATGGCACGAGACCGTGGAGGTCCACCATTGGTCTTCCAATTACTGCTCTATCCTGTGACCGATTTACGGCTGAACACCGCTTCGATGGAAGAAAATGCTGAAGGCTACTTCCTGACTAAGCAGGACATGATCTGGTTCATTAACCATTATGTAAATAACGAGGAGGACAAGCAGAATCCATTAGCCTCTCCTATGCTTGCTACGAATCTGAGTGGACTTCCTCCAGCACTCGTTATTACCGCCGAGTATGACCCGCTGCGTGACGAAGGAGAGCTGTATGGCAAGCGTCTGAAGGAGGCAGGTGTTTCCACAACCATTTCCCGTTATGACGGAATGATTCATGCGTTTTTGTCATTGTGGGCCGTTCTCGACAAGGGCAAGCAAGGCGTCACTGAATGCTGCGAAGCTCTAAAAGCTGCTTTCCAGGCTAAAACAACCACTTCTGCCTAATTCAAGAAACTGTTTACGATTAGATACCACCCATTAAAGTTCGGGGATTCTTTCACCTTGGTGAAAGAATTCCCGAACTTTGTCTATGTTTCAAGCATGTTACTCTCCTGTCACAAACTCCTTTCGAGCGGTGTCTTATAGGTGATTGTAGAGTACGTACCTGCATAATCCCTTTCTGAATACTAGATGAAGGACAAGAGAGGTATGGTATTAGAGAGAAAAAATGAGTCTCTCGCTGCTCCCGCTCAGAATGAGTCGTTTGAGGCCACATTCACGCGCTACTACCCGCTCGTGTACGGGCTTGCATATCGTTGTACGGGACGGAGTGACGAGGCCGATGATATCGCGCAAGAGGTATTTTTGCGATTCTATCGCATGCCGCCCTCTGCGCCAACGGAGGGCGAACAACGAGCGTGGCTCTGTCGCGTCGCCACAAATCTGAGCCTGAATGCCCTGCGCTCCCAACAGCGTCGAACGCACCATGAAGAGCAAGCGAATGATAGAGGGGCACAAACCAGAACAGAGGGTGTAGAAAGAAGTCCAGAGGAGCACCTGTTAGCAGCAGAGCAGGCGGCTTTAATCCGTGCAGTGCTGGCAGAACTTCCCGAAAAGCAACAGGCATACATTTTATTGCGCAGCGTTGGAAGTAGTTATGCGGAAATCGCACAGGCCACGGGCGTTGCATTAGCCTCTGTCGGCTCATTACTAGGACGTGCGGAACGCGAGTTCCGGAGGAGATACAATGAACGAACAGCAACACTTCGAGGGGAATGATCCCTGTTTAGATCGAGGACGTTTAGTCAGTTTCCGTGATGGTGAGCTTTCAGCCGAAGAAAACATCAATGCAACAACTCATCTTCTCGAATGTGCTGATTGTAGTGCCGCCGAGCGCGAGGTCAGGCAGAGTGGGCAGAGTATCTATACTATGCTCGATGCTCTCAAGCCTGCTGAAGGTGCTCTGCCAGATACCGCAAAGGCGTTTGCAACGTTCAAAGCAAACATCAATGCTGAGCATACTACACCAGCCCTTCGTGTTGTTCCACTATCCGCGCAAAAGATGCTGGCGCGACGAGCACAAAAACATGTACGTTTCCGCTGGGTAGCGGTAGCTGTTGCCGCTGCATTGCTAGCTGCCATTGTCTTGCCGAATGCGGGTGTGCTGGCGAGTCAGTTCCTGGCATTGTTCCATGTACAACAATTTCAGCCTGTGCGCTTAGACCCCAATGAAACTGCACAAAATCTTTATAGCAACCTGGATAACTTTGGCACGATTAAAATTGCCCAGACGAAAGTCACGCCATTGCAAAATCCAACAAAAGCGCAGATCGAGCAATATACACACTTTCCACTACTCTTGCCAAGTTCTTTACCGCAAGGCGTAAGCAATACCCCCAAGTATAGCCTCTTTGCAGGCGACTCTGGCACCTTTACCTTCGACGAAAAGAAGGCGCGAGCAACACTGCAACAAATGGGTGATGGAAACGTACAAATTCCAGCATCGCTTCATGGAGCGGTGTATAGCATCATAATTAAACCCGGCGTGGGCATTCAATACGGACAGCTATGCAGCGACACAACAAATGCGTGTAAGAATCAGAAACAGGTAAATATAGTAGAGGTGCCAAGCCCAATCGTGCAAGGCACATTAGCACATGGGCTGACCGACTTACGATCCTTTATGCTTTCTCTACCACACCTGTCTGCTGACGTACATAATCTCTGGCAGGAAGTTGATATCAGCACCGGTACTGTTCCAGTGCCACTTCCATCGGCACAGACCAACGCCGAAAAAGTGACAATTAATGGCGCATCGGGCTTATTGCTGGTAGACACCTCTATCAACTATGGTGGCACGCTCTGGCAAAAGAACGGTATCATCTACAGCGTTATTGCCAATACTGGAGACAAGGCACAAATCCTTAATGTAGCAAACTCGCTTCAATAAATAAGAGTAATTGTTCAAGTGTGCTTTCGTCGTTACGACGAAAGCACACTTGAACAGTCGATGAGAAAATATCCACCAGGAGGGGTAACTACTCATGGAGAAGGAGCAGCAGATACCCGCCATCGAGGTTGAAGGATTATACAAGCTCTATCATCGTCTGGTCGCGGTCGAAAACGTCAGTTTCACGACATATCGTGGTGAGGCGTTTGGCTTTCTGGGTCCAAATGGTGCTGGCAAAAGCACCATTGTAAAAATCATTACAGGGCTAGTTGCGAAATCACAGGGTACTGTTCGTGTCCTCGGTCGGCCTGTTTTGGATTTAGAAATGCGGCGACGGGTGGGCTATTTGCCAGAGTTGCCAAATTTTCATCGCTGGCTTAAGGCGCAGGAATTTTTAGAGTTTCATGGTCGGCTCTACGGCATGCGTGGTCCAACATTGCAAAAACGCTGCAAGGAAGTGTTGACGCTGGTCGGCCTGTTAGGACGAGAACAGCAAAAGCTGGGCACCTTCTCAAAGGGCATGTTGCAGCGCATCGGACTTGCACAAGCATTGCTAAACCAACCAGATTTGATTATTCTCGATGAGCCTGTTTCTGGTCTTGATCCCGTCGGGCAACACGACATGCGCACTATCCTCCTGCATCTGAAATCCGAGGGTGTCAGTATATTTCTCAATTCTCATCAATTAGCTGATGTCGAGGTCATTTGTGATCGCGTGGCGATCATTGATAAGGGGCATATTCTCAAGGTTGGGCCTCCACAATCGCTCTTCGATGAGCCATTAACGTTCGATGTACAGGTTAACGCTATCACCAACGAACTCCTGCATA
Source organism: uncultured Ktedonobacteraceae bacterium (assembly GCA_964242555.1). Classification (GTDB taxonomy): domain Bacteria; phylum Chloroflexota; class Ktedonobacteria; order Ktedonobacterales; family Ktedonobacteraceae; genus JBBQVS01. The sequence goes on along the minus strand of CAXTCR010000074.1, from coordinate 8,923 downwards.
AACTAGGGGCGGTCGCGCTCTCGGTTCGTGAAAATCCTGATAAGCCATGTTATTTACTTGTCGAGGTACAGAACGAGGAGCAAGCCGCCGATATCGCTGATGTTGTGTACAGGTGTGGTCTGCGTCTTTATACACTTGCCCCACGACATCGTTCGCTTGAGCATCTCTTCTTAAATACTATTGATATGTCCAGCTATAAGGGGTGAGGAGGAAGTATATGGGCTTATTATTGATCGCGCGCTTCACATTTCAAGAAGCTATGCGCAAACGTATCTTTCTCGCGGTAGTCGTGCTGAGCATGCTCATGTTGCTAGGATTTACTATTCTTTTTAATTTCATAGTGAGCGTAAGTAGTGGACCTCCCGAACTCAGTCCTCAACTCTTTAAGATAGGTGAAGGTGCTTTTATGAGCGTCCCGGCTATCTGGCTCGTCTATTTGCTCAGTAGCTTGCTCACTATTCTGCTTACTACCAATATGCTTTCCGGCGAAATTGACGCGGGAACATTTACGATCATCGTGCCTAAACCGATACGACGCTTCCAAATCGTCCTTGGCAAATGGCTCTGCTATGCTCTACTGCTAACGATCTATACGGCGTGTCTCTTTTTCGCTTTCCTGCTTATTATTTATTGGATAACTGGCTACTGGCCTACTAATGTAGGGAGTGCACTTGGCGTACTCCAATTGGTCGTGTTGGTGTTGATGGGGCTAACAACGGCGGGCAGCGCAACAATGCCCACACTCGTCAACGGCGCTATCATTCTCGTCTTGTTTATCGCCGCACAAGTGGCAAGTTTTGTAAATCTTATTGCACCCTTCGTCACTCCTGACGCAAAAGATAACGTGCAAAACATCACAACCGTTATGAGTCTGGTCATGCCAACCGATGCTCTCTGGCATGGTAGTTCGTTCTATCTTACCTCTGGCGTCCTCACCCTCATAGAGACTTCGCGCATCAACACGCCATTCACCTCGGACACGCCAATCGCGAGTGCTCTGTTAGTCTGGTCTGTACTCTACGCGCTTGCTCTTCCCATCTACGGTGCATGGCGCTTTCAGCATCGCGATTTGTAACACGTGCGTGATATAATCGGCGTACATATAATACGAGCTGACTGCTGAAAAGCAAATTCCAAAGATATGGAGTGGGAACACAAAATGAGTATCATGGACAGGTTTCGGTTGAAAGGGAGGGTCGCACTTGTAACAGGGGGAGCAAGAGGGTTAGGCAGAGCAATGGCTACAGCTTTTGCCGAAGCAGATGCACATATTATCATAGCAGATAGCAACATTAAGGAAGCGCAAAAGACAGCAGACGATCTGCAAAAAGAAGGCATAGAGACGATGGCTCTTCGTGTAGATGTTACCCGGCCTGAGCAAGTGGAGCAGATGGTACAGACAATAGTAGAGAAGTTTCATACAATTGACATTCTACTTAACAACGCTGGTATACCCTTGGTTAGCAATGCAGAAGATACAGAGTATTCTGATTGGCAGAGGGTTATGGATGTGAACCTCAATGGTGTTTTCCTCGTCTCCAAAGCAGTAGGAAGAATAATGATTCTGCAAAAGAGGGGATCGATTATAAACATCTCCTCCATGTCAGGATTTATTGTCAACACACCACTTAATCACGCTGCATACAACACATCCAAAGCAGGGGTCGTCATGTTAACGAAAAGTCTCGCCGTGGAGTGGGCAAAATATAATATTCGCGTCAATACAATCGCTCCTGGATATATGCAAACCGAGATGACAAGGGCAGTTGTCGAAGAGAATGGTGAGACGGTAAAGACCTGGATCAACTCAACTCCAATGAAAAGACTTGGCACTCCTGACGACCTCCAAGGTATCGCGCTCTATTTAGCTTCGGATGCATCCTCTTTCGCAACAGGTAGTGTTTTTACCATTGATGGCGGCTACACAGCTTTATAACCATTATGAGATCTCTTCCACCCATCCTCTATCATCTTACGCAAGTAGAGAATTGGTCCTCTATCGAGCGATATGGTCTACTCAGTACGCAAGCACTGCTATACCTTGCCAAAATGGAAGGTGTCGAGCGAGAACGTGTGGGGCAGCAGCATCGTCCCGAACGTGTAATGTTGCCGAACGGAGTGCTCATAAGCGATCAAAAGCCGATGCCGCCAGCAGCACTTGCACCAAGCTTGCATAACTTGGCGCCGGAACAGTGGTATATGCTGCTTAACTCAAAAGTCTTCTTCTGGCTTGATACTGGACGGCTCAGTCGATTACGGCGTGTCTATCGAGCACAACCGCAAATTCTTTTGAGCATTGATACCGAACGATTGTTGGCACATTATGCCGAGAAAGTAGCGCTTACGCCTATCAATACAGGCAATGCACGACGCCAACCAGCACGTCGAGGAGTGCATACGTTTGTCCCCTATAGGACGTGGCTCGAATCTGGTTGGGCTACCGAGACAGAAGCACTACATACACGTCCACGCTCACGAAGCCATCCACCAGCCGAACTCACTGTTGATTATGCCGTACCCGATGTCATGGATTTTGTGATAGACGTGCGCAGGCTCGAAGTGCAAGAACTTCTAGTATTTTAGTCGATATTGGGCAACCAGCTATGAAACTTCAACAGTATCCTGAAACTTCCGTGTGTAGAGCCTATAATACGCTCCACCCAGAGCTAACAACTCCTCATGGCTTCCCTGTTCGATGATGCGACCTTGCTCAATTACTACAATCTTGTCTGCATTTTGAATGGTTGTTAAGCGGTGAGCAATCACGATGGTGGTACGGTCATGCATTAAATGGTCAAGTGCCTCCTGTACAAGGCTCTCGCTTTCGTTGTCCAGTGAGCTTGTGGCCTCGTCGAGAATGAGAATACGTGGGTCTCGCAATAACGCACGGGCGATAGCGATACGCTGGCGTTGTCCACCTGATAGCTTGACGCCTCGTTCTCCTACAAGCGTGTCATAACCATCAGGTAACTTCTCGATAAACTCATGGGCGTTCGCTGACCTTGCCACACGCTCGATCTCTTCCTGGGACGCATCGAGTTGTCCATAGGCAATGTTCTCGCGTATCGTGGTGCCGAACAGCACAGGCTCTTGCAGCACAATGCCGATCTGTTCGCGCAAGCTCTTGACTTTGACATCCCGGATATCATAGCCATCAACTGTGATACGCCCTTCCTGAACATCGAAAAAGCGAGGAATAAGATTGGCAATCGTTGTTTTGCCAGCACCGCTTGGCCCGACCAACGCAACTACCTGACCGCGTTTTGCCTCAAAGGAAACATCATGTAGAACCGGTGTATCCTTCGCGTAGCTGAAATCCACGTGCTCAAGACGTAGGTCGCCCTGTACAGGTGGAAGTGCTACAGCGTTGGGTGCGTCTGTCAGCGTTACAGGTTGATCGAGCAAATCAAAGATGCGCTCAGCAGCACCCAGCGCGATTTGAAATTGTCCATACAGGTTGCTCAGTGCAATAAATGGTTGTGTGAGAAACGCAAGGTAGATCACAATAGTTGTGAGTGTTCCTATGGTCAAAGTTCCACTCAGAACCGCCGTTCCTCCATACCACAGAAAGATAGCGAGTCCAGTTAAGCCAAGCAGTGTTGTCCCTGCTTGTACCGCAGCAGACAGGCGGGCACGCTTCATCGAGATGCTAAATTGTTCCCATGCAAGCGTCGTGTAGCGGCTCGTCTCGTACTCTTCGCGCGTGAAGGCTTTGACCACCTTTGCGTTACCAATGGCCTCCTCTGAAGCCGCCGTTGCCTCGCTGAGTGTTGCCAGCTCTTGCTTGACATAGCGACGTAAATAGCGGCTCGTGATGAAGGGAAGAATAAAAATTGGGACAAGAATCAGTGCAATAACCAGCAGTGTTGGTCCAAAGCTTGCCGTCGAATGCGTGGACGGCAGTTTTATATTTAACTGACTTGCCTGTGCAAGGAGCGCATCTGGTCCTGCGATGATAATGACGATGCCTATGAGGAGCGTTATTATGTTTTGGGCAAAACTAACGAGATCGCCTGTAATTGTGCCGCGAACAAGTGTTACGTCATTGGTGAGACGACTGAGTAGCTCACCCGTCTTGTTATCCTGGAAAAAGCTGAGCGGCAATTGTTGAAGATGGGCGTAAACTTGTGTACGTAAGCTTAGAAGTACTCGTTCGCCCACAAAGGTTGTCCAAAAGCTTCGGATGAACCCGACGATACCCTGTATCAAGGCGAGGGTAATTAGCGACAAAATAATCGAATGCAGTGCATCCTGGTTCTTCTGAATGACGCTATCTATGATTTTGCCTGTGAAGGCAGGATACACCAGCGTCAACGAACTGGAGACAAATGTCAGCAGCGTCAATCCTGCCAAGTGCCACCAGTAAGGGCGTGCAAAATTCAATAAACGCGATATTCTATAGCGAGTGGGTGTTACCTTTACAGGTGTCTCTTCCCCATTCAGATCAGCAGCGCGGCGTGCCACAATGTGCTCCTATCAAAATAGTTCCCTTTGTATAGTAATACTAAGATTACGTTGTAGTGGTAAGCGAGTTGTAAAAAGTTTATTTTAACGCTAACTCATTGCCTCCAAACGTTCCTTGCGTTTCTGTGCTTGATAATAGTTTGGGTCAAGTTTCAGTGCTTTATTGACTGCCTCCAGTGCTTCTTGCTTTTTGCCAAGTATGCCAAGCACCCATGCTTTACCATCCCACGCAGGTACATACGTTGGATTCATATGCAAGATAAGCTCAAAAGCCGCTTGTGCTTCGTTATAGTGAGCCTCCATCGCCAAGCATGTGCCCTTTAGATACCATGCTTCGATGTTCGTCTCGTCAAGTGCAATCGCTTTCTCGGCAGCTGCGAGAGCGGCTCCGTAGCGAATATCGGTAGCTAATTTATCACCATATTCGAGCCAGAATTTAGCCTGTGCTTTGTGTGGATCTTGCTCATTCATTATAGTTACCCTCTTCAATTTGTTTCTAATGATATAATAGCCGTGTGTGTCCCGTTGACCAGCCGTCGAGCTAATGAATGCGTATGGCGTCAGCGTGTACACTTTCCCAGGAGACCAGTATACATGCTTGATACTTCCCATATAGATACTACGAATAGCGAAACGTTGAGTGCCGAAACACAAGCGAAATATGACACGTTGAAGGACATTTTGCGCGAGATGGAGTCGGTCCTTATCGCTTACTCCGGTGGCGTCGATAGTGCTTTACTGCTCAAGGTCGCTCACGATGTACTTGGCGAACGCGCTATTGGTGCAATCGCGTCCTCTGATGCCTATGCCCCTGAAGAGACTGCAGAGGCAATTGCCACGGCAACACAGATGGGCGTACGTCTACTTACACTCCAGACGCACGAGCTTGAAGACGAACGCTACGTGAAAAACGACCTGCAGCGCTGTTACTTTTGCAAAACCGAACTGTTTACACAATTAGAGCCACTCGCGAAGCAGTACAATTTACGCTATATTGCGTATGGCGTTAATAAGGATGATGATGGTGATTTTAGGCCAGGACAACGGGCGGCACGTGAATTTGCAGTACGTGGACCGTTAAAAGAAGCAGGGATGGGAAAGGAGGATATCCGTGCGGTCGCACACATGCTTGGCATTCCCGTGTGGAACAAGCCCGCGATGGCCTGTTTCTCCTCGCGTATTCCCTATGGCAGCAAAGTAGATGTTGCCTCGTTGCAGATGATTTATAAAGCGGAAAAACTGTTGCGCGAACTGGGATTTCACCAGTTACGCGTACGCCATCATGACAAAATTGCACGTATTGAGGTTCAACGCTCCGAGATAGCGCGTCTGGTCGAGGAAGAGATGAGCCGTAAGGTCACGGATGGTTTGCGTAAGATCGGCTACTCTTATGTCACCGTCGATCTACAAGGATTTCGCAGCGGCAGTATGAACGAAGGCTTCTTTAAAAAGAAAAAGTTAGACGGGACTGTTTGATATCGTGATAATAGAGACAACGAACGAGCAAGAGCACAACATGCAAAGAGCAACGGTCCAGTGCTCTAATTGTCGCATGGTGTGCGATGCCTGTCTCAACTTTTGTGGCCGTTGTGGTCAGCGTTTGCGAGGGTCAAATACTGCGTTTCGTACAGTGCCCCTCGCACCCTCTGCTCTTCCAACTGAGATTGTATCCTCAAAGCGACACTTGCCCGTTCCTTTTCTCGTCATACTGGGTATATGTATTTTCTCAGTGCTCTTTGTAATTGGAACGGGCACATTTGCGTTCATGCGATCTGCCCCAAAAGTAAGTACAGCAACACGCACAGTTCTCGCTAAGCACGTTCCAACAGTGGTTCCAAAACCAACAGGCAACGTATGGTTCTACAGCGTACGTGGTCAAGATGACGCTGTTGGAATACACATACGTTCTCTACCAAAGCTTACTAATAGAATGGTGTATGTGCTCTGGCTTATCAATCTATTGCGACCTGATCAGTTTCTCCCTGTTGGTCCAATTCTGCCCATTGCTCATGGTGATGCAGTCTTACAGAGTGACAGTCTTCGAGCTTTCAATCCTCAGGTTCAAAACCTACGGCGCATCTATACGCAGGTTTCCATAAATATTGAGAAGGCTGGTGGACAATGGCAACGGCCAAGCGGAAGGGCGTTATTGCAAGGAACCCTTGATCAAAAGACACTAGCCGCTATAGGTCCACTTTTTACCAGTTCGCCATACACGCCAAAGCAAGGGGCGCTACTGTCCGGTTTGCAATTCCAAACACACGAGCTAGCACGTTGGCTTGCCAATATGCTTGATGGCTTACCTCATAATGATGCTGGCAATATGCGCCTCGATCTATCACGCTTCATCTACCTGCTTGAGGGTTCGCATGGAAATGATGTTGCGAAGTTAAACCTCCTATCACAGCAAAATATCACCGGTGTTGGCGATGGCTTTGGTGTGCTGTCCTCGAATGAGGCTGCCTGTCGGAAAGATCAACATCAATGCGGCTATCTGGACCTGATAGAGGCAGCAGCCCAAACACTACTTACACAATATATCGTTCCTCAAGCCTCAGTCCAGCGTGTACTAACAACGCTTGCAACTATGCGTCAACTTGCGCAAAGCATACAGCGAGAATCAGTGAGTCTTGCGACATTCTCTAAATTAGATACACCAACGCTCCAAGCATTGACAATGCTTGTAGGGCAAATCAATGCCTTCCTCAACGGTAGGGATACCGATGGTGACGGCACTATTGATGCTGTTCCAGGCGAGGCTACAACTGCACAGTTGTTTGGATATGCGCAGCAACTAGGAGCTATTAGATTATCATGAGTTTTGATACTGACAGTTCAATCACTACAAAGGCGGGATGGGAGAACATCTCGCCTTTATGGTTAAGTGTAAAAGTTGGTACAAACCGCCAAAAAGTAGGTGCCTAGCAAGTATAGCGTACTCGGCTTATTTACCACCGTGAGCAGTGATGGTGTAACCATCGGGGTCAGCGAACGAGAACGTTCGACCGAAAGGACCGTCAAACGGTCGTTGTACAATAGGAACTCCATGACCTTCAAGTGAATTACATAACTCGTCAGCACGATCACATTGAAGCCAGAGCGCGACTCCCCAACCCAAACGGTTCACCTCATCAAGGTTGACGGCTGGCTCACGGATGGCAAATGGTATCGGCGAGGTTGCGAACACAATAGCATTCGGTGGACTTTGTGGAGCTAGCTCAAGTCCAAAATGAATCTCATTTTAGCAAACTTAGAGAGTATGGAACTCATTGTGCGTCGCCCTCATCCTGAATTTGGACGAGTGCTGCAAGCTTTTCTCACACCAGAAGGGAAGAAGCGACTTCAGGAGAGTCATCACAAAATCGGGAGCATTGAAGAACACATGGTTGCAGATTTCACGGAGGACCAAAGGCACCAATTCATACAGGCATTGCGTACCTGTGCTGATGCACTGGAGGTGGAGGCACGTTCTAACCTTTAGAAAGATAAACTCGTAATCTAAATAAGATAACCCTATTATTGCTCTTTCACCTCAATTCTCTTGTTACCAAGTGATAACGGTATGCCACACGAACTTTGTATTTGTCAAGGGTGGAGTGAATATGAATGGGTATTTCAGCGGTAGCAAAATATGAGTGTTAGTGTCAGATGTACACATGTATGATATACTTTGTGTAGAGTAAAAAGATGTAAACAAGCTTATGTAAGCAGGACACAACACTATGGCAGAGCGCACTATCTATCTCGACCACGCAGCAACAACTCCGCTAGACCCGCGTGTGTTGGAGGCGATGATTCCCTACTTTACAACTGAATATGGCAATGCGAGCAGCATCTATACATTAGGTCGTCATGCGATGCAAGCAATTGACCGTTCGCGTGAGCAGGTGGCCGAGGTGCTGCATGCTCGTCCAAACGAGATCGCCTTTGTGGGCTGCGGCTCCGAGAGCGACAATCTCGCGATTAAAGGTATTGCGTTTGCCTCTCAGAAAAAAGGCAATCATGTAATCACTTCTTCGATAGAGCATCATGCTGTCCTGCACACCTGCGAATACCTCGACCGCTTCGGTTTTAAAACAACCTATCTGCCAGTCGATGAATATGCGGTTATCAATCCTGACGACGTGGGACGCGCTATTACTGATCAAACGGTTCTAGTTTCAGTGATGTATGCCAATAATGAAGTTGGCACCATTGAGCCGATTGCCGAAATTGGGCGCATCTGCCGGGCTAAAAAGGTTCCCTTCCACGTCGATGCTGTGCAGGCAGGTGGTGCTGTACCGCTCGATGTCGTTGCGCTCAACGTGGACTTGCTTTCGTTATCCGCTCACAAATTCTACGGACCAAAGGGTATGGGCATCCTCTACGTGCGACAGGGCGTGCGTATTCTGCCACAACTGCAGGGCGGCTCACAGGAGCGAGGACGACGTGCCGGTACCGAAAATATCGCTGGTATCGT
>CAXTCR010000073.1:0-15287 GCA_964242555.1 uncultured Ktedonobacteraceae bacterium | reverse complement strand
CTACAACACGAAGGCGCACGGTATAAACAAAAACAAGCAGAAAAATGGCCTTCGCCATTTTTCTGCTTGTTTTTGTTTATACCGTTAAGACGACCTTGCCAGTCGTTTTGCGTGCGGCAATAGTTTTATGGGCTTCGATAGCCTGTTCGAGGGGGAAGGTGTGACCAACAATGATGCGCAGCTTGCCGGTAGCCAGATATTGTATGAGAGCTTGTGCGGCTTGGGCGATCTTGTCGGGGCGGCTCATCCAAGCGGTGAGCCAGTAGCCAACGACGGATTGATTTTTATACATCAACTGGATGCCAGAGAACTGAACTAGCTGACCGCCAGCCGCGCCGTAGACGACCATGCGACCAAATGGGGCTAGAATTTGGAGGCTCTTCTCAGCGATGTCGCCACCGACCATTTCAAGGATAACGTCGGGTCCTGTGCCGCCTGTGGCTTTCTTGACCTGCTCGTCCCAGTCGGCTTCTCCATAGTTTATGGCGGCGTCGGCGCCAAGTTCGCGGATAAGCTCGAGCTTCTTACCACTGCTAGCGGTGCCGACCACTGTTTTTGCGCCCATGAGCTTCGCAAGTTGGACGGCTAGTGTGCCAACACCACCTGCAGCGGCGTGAATGAGAACGCTCTCGCCTGCCTGTAAGTGAGTCGACTCGTGAAGCAGTTGATAGGCAGTAAGACCCTGTATGGGAAAGGCGGCGGCGCTGTTAAAGTCGAGATTGTCTGGAATGGGAATGACGGTAGTGGCGGGCGCGGTTGTGTATTCGGCGTATCCGCCAGGGGCGAGGGCTACGACGCGGCTACCAACGGATGGAGATGTAACGCCGTCGCCTAAAGCTTCAACCGTGCCAGCGACCTCAAAGCCCATCGTCATGGGTGTATGGGTACGCGTTAGGTACGCACCTTGTCGCTGGGCGAGGTCTGCATAGTTGATACCTGCCGCTGCGATCTTAATCAACACCTCACCAGCTTTGGGTGTGGGCTTCTCTATTTCTTCGAGGCGCATGACCTCTGGTCCACCTGTTTCATGGATACGAACAGCTTTCATTAGACTCATCCTTTCTTTTATATGACCTACAGTGGTCTGCTTTGATTGTATCATTCGTTTGCGTTCTTACATGGTGGTATCTATGCGTAGCTTTGTTGAAACAGCTTAAGATTTTCTAAGAGAAAAGACAGAATACAGTTCTATAAGAAAAGGGCATTTTCCTGCATACCAGATCCTGTTTTGTGCTAAAAAATTAGTTTTTGCTGAGAGAATAGAATGATGTTACACATCTGTATGATTTCCTCAAAACGATAACGTGATAGATGCAGAGAAGATGGATATCCACAATCTCACTGAAAAGGTTCTTGTAGAAAAACGTTTCTTTTACTTCCTCCGAATATCATCATGTTTATGAGAACATGAAAGAAATCCACAGACATGCTAATTCTTAAGAAAAAAGTACTGAATGAGTTTAACTCTTTCGATACTTTGCGCTCAAAGCAGTACACTAATAGTATCGTCCATAAGAAAATGGCCTGTTTTCTTATCTATTAAATTTTTCGGTCTCTTTCCTGCGTTATTATGCAGGTATTTTCGAAGAGATATTCTTTCGGGTTCAGAGGAATGGATTAGTAGGAATGGGAAAAAAGATAAGGGGGAAATGTAGTGAAGTGGCAACGAAAGAAGTGTGTTTCAATGAACGTTTACGCGGTTTATCCAATGGACAGGCAAGGTGAATAAATGGACGAGAAGCGAAATCGTCAGAGGCAATTGACTGTAAAGCGCATTACCCGACAACTTTTCTCTTTTAAACAACATCGTCGTACAGCACGAAATTTTTTGTCCACGCAACGTACGGGGCTGGTGACATGTGCGCTACTGCTGCTAGTAGTGGGATTGCTTTTTGGAATATTTAGCCAACTGCGTGCACCAGTGGTTAATAGTGCACCAAATGGTGTTGCAACCATTGACTATAGCACGTTTGTGCAGCAGGTAAAAACGGGCGATGTTGTGGCTGTTGCTATTCAAGGGAATGATGTGAATGGACTGCTCCTGCATTCGCGTGCCCAACATAATTCCATGACCGCTCAAACCTCAACACCACAGGACAGCGCACAGGTGTACAGCACATGGTTGCGTTACATTGGCGCGAGTAGTGGTGGGTGGAGTACACCAACGACGGCTGTGATTGATACGACGCGCTATGTGTATACACGAATTCCTGGTACAGGAGAAGAGCAACTTATGCCGCTTCTGCTGAAGTATCAGGTGAGAATAAGCACTATCCCGGTTGTGCAATCGACTGGTTTGCTGACTCTGCTGTGGAGATTTGCTCCCCTGTTGCTTATGATGCTTGCGCTCTTCTTGATGCTGCGGGCGGGTAATGGTTCGCGTACTGCGCGCCAGATGGATGAGCGTATTACACAGATAGGGCAAAGCCGGGCAAAACGCTTTACGCGCACGAAAGAGGGCGTAGAAGAGAAAGAAACAGCGCGACCGCTTGCTAAACAGGGAATGGTGACAACTCCAACACGTGTAAGCACGGTGCCACCTGTGACTTTTGCGGATGTGGCGGGGATTGATGAAGTTCGTGCCGAGTTGGAAGAGATTGTGCAGTTTCTGCGTAGTCCCGAACGCTTCAATAAGTTAGGTGCACGAATTCCGCGTGGTGCGCTGCTAGTAGGCCCACCGGGAACTGGTAAGACATTGTTGGCAAAAGCGGTTGCAGGAGAAGCGGGTGTTCCCTTCTTTAGTATGAGCGCATCTGAATTTGTGGAGATGTTTGTAGGTGTGGGCGCGAGCAGGGTGCGAGACCTGTTTAGTAAGGCGAGGCAAGTTGCGCCCTGTGTGATCTTTCTTGACGAACTTGACGCGGTCGGACGCAAACGGTCTGTGCGCACGGGAGGAAATGACGAACGCGACCAGACATTGAATCAACTGTTGGTCGAGTTGGATGGTTTCGACTCTCGACAGGCTGTGGTAGTGCTTGCGGCAACCAACCGTGTTGATATTCTTGATAAGGCACTGCTGCGACCAGGGCGATTTGACCGCCGGATCACTGTTTCTCTACCTGACCGGGTGGGACGAGAAGCAATTCTGAAGGTACATACGCGCAATACTCCGTTGCACGAGAGTGTCTCCTTACCACACCTTGCGCGATTGACGACAGGCATGAGTGGGGCCGATCTTGCGAATCTGGTCAATGAAGCCTCGCTTTCGGCGGCCCGTCTTGACCTTGAGCATGTAACACATGAGTGTTTCGAGACCGCTCTTGCACGTGTTCAGCTAGGAGCACTACGGCCACTAGTGATGAGCGAGAGAGAGCGTCGAATTATTGCTTATCATGAAGGTGGGCATGCACTTGTTGCGCATCATCTACCGGAGGCGGACACGGTAAATCGCGTCACCATTTTACCGCGAGGCCAGAGTCTGGGTGTGACACATTTTGTCGCGGAAGAGGATCGCTACAACTATAGCCGGCAGACGCTGATGGCGAAGATAGCGGTTGGCCTTGGTGGGCGCGTGGCGGAGGAATTGACCTTTGGCGCGGACAGCATTACTACGGGGGCTGAAAACGATTTGCAGGTTGTCACCGATCTTGCGCGGCGCATGGTGACACGGTGGGGCATGAGCGAACAGATCGGTGTTGTCTTTGCCGACTACCGACCGGGCAACGACTACTCCCTGAATATGCGGCGGATAGAGAGCGATGAGGTGCCATCATATGCACAGACGATGAGTGCTGATGTCTATGGCAATGTGCGTCCAAATAGTGAAGTACCGACGCGTCGTCAGCATTTCGCTATGGCTGCTCCAGCATCGCCATCAAATGGAGTTGCAATGAGTGCGTTGATCGATACAGAGGTGCAACGCATACTGAAGGAGGGACGGGCGATGGCGCGTGCTATCCTTTCGGAGCATAACGACCAACTGCTCTGTCTAGCTGATGCGCTCATGGAGCATGAGCAGCTTGACCGGGCACAATTCGAGTCGTTACTGGATTAGTTTAAGAGGGCTAGCCAACGTACGGAGTGTGTACTCAGTGTACATAGCCTGTATGTTGGCTAGCTTTTTTATACAGTTTTGTATAGTGCCTCGGCAAAATGCATTATTGAGGGAAATCTGTGGTCTGGTCGCTTGGCGAGGGCGCGTAGAACGATATTGCTGAGAGTAGGAGAAATGTGTGGATTGAAGACGGTGAGCGGGCGTGGAGGCATTGTGGTGTGTAATTGGCGCATGATGGACTCTGAATGGCCTTGAAAGAGGACTTGACCGGTGAGTAGTTGGTAGGCTAGGGCTGCGAGACTATACTGGTCCGAGGCGGGGGATGGTTGTCCGTACCAGGACTCGGGAGCGATGTAGGGAAACATGTCGGGTGTCCTGGTGAGGAGGGCGCTATTTCCAGTGCTGGGGAAATCCGTCAATAGAATATGTATGTTGCTTGTCGCTGGTCCTTTTGAACGCACAAGGAGGTTGGAGAGTTTAAAGTTCTGGTAGATGATAGAGTGATTATGGGCATGCTGCAAGGCATCTGCTATCTGCAAGATCAGGGAAATACTTTGTTGTAGTGAAAACGGTAGCCCGGAGCCGAATTGATGTATTTGTGTGGCGAGAGACCCTTCAGTGTAGTAGGGCATAGTTTTATAGATGAAGGGTGAGCCGCTGATATAGGATTTGCCGCAGTTGAGCGGGCACAGGATATGAGGATGATTCAGGCGGCTTAACAGGTCGATCTCACGTTGATAAGCATGACTGTCTCCTGCGATGGTGGTATGCATGGCAGGAGGTAGTGCATGCAATTGGACTGCTTTAAGGGCTACATCCTCCTCGCGTAAGCGGTCATAGGTCAGGTAGACTTGACCCGTAAAGCCGCTCCCCAATAAGGTTTTCATGTGATAGCGCCCAATACTCAAGCCTTCTAGGGAAATCTTTAGTGGTACTTGGTGCGCGTCTGTTAGATCATGCGTTGAGACATTGATGATGGGTATGACATCGGTGATACTTGTGGGGGACACCGGCCTTGGTGCTGTTTCTGTTTGTACGATAGTTGTTTGGGTTGTAGTGTCGAGCTGTAGGGGTAGGGCAGAGGATGTTTCGGGCATACGAGGGAGAATGAGGGGTGTTGGTACGGGAATACGAGAAGCTGGACGCAGGCGTTCGGGTGTATAGGCTGGCGACGGGAGTTCCAATGGATCGGTGTTTGGCGCAGGGAGTGCGGCAACTTTTGGCATGGAGAGGGTGATAAGTGGTGGCTCCCAGCGATATCTTTGTTTCATTTGTCCAAGTAGGCGGGTGAGAAAAAAGCGTGTATGTGGGTCATGCTGGCCGAGCACAATCGCGAAGGGGACGTATTCGCCCTGTAGAAAAAGCGTGAATGCTTCGAGGGAACCAGCGGAGATATATGGTCGATAATTTGTGGATGAGAGCAGTGAGGCGATATAACGGGCGCGTTTATTATTGGTGTCGAGTAACAAGATTGTAGAGGCATTAAGCGGTGTCAGGAGCGATCTATGTAGAGGACGCGTGTTTTGTAGCTCCTGTAGGAGTGAGAGTAAGAAAAAGCCCGAGCGAGCGGCGTGTTCGGGCGAGAAAGCAATTGTTTTTGTAGATTGCATGCGTCTTGTCTTCCACTTCAGGAGTGTGCTACATAGTCGCGCTACGTTTTACACAAAGACGAGCGTTTTTACGCATCTGGGATGATTAGCGTGGGCGTACTGATTTTGTCACTACATTTCTATAAACGGGGCAATATTTTGTTTTCGTCTATTGGCATAGGGCGGTGCGAGGGTGCTATGAATAAGACCCCTACAATAGTGGTTCGTTCGCGCCCAACGATGCTGATGGGGCAAAGAATGTGCCCAATACGGTCCCTATGACAGTGGAGTGGGACTGATGTTAGCTCACCATGTCTTCGACGAACCAGACCCAGCCGCGGGAGTCGACGAAGAGGCCGACGCCTACTCGGTGGAGGGTAGTGCTTGTCAGGTGAATGCGGTGCCAACCGGTAGGAGGTTCGTTGATCATGCTTTCTTGTACGTTGTAGACGCCAGCCCAGGCTGTTGGATAGGGACCGGCCAAGCCAATGCATTCGCCGCAATCGCTCACACCGTGGAAACCTTCGTTTTGGATCCGTGTACATTGATCGAGGCCGCTGGGGCAGGTGTGGCTGAATCCACAGTGGACCATGTCCCAGGCATGCTGGCGTGCGCCGGATGAGAGGGTGACATTCCAGGTGAATGGATAGAGACCACGAGCAGCACGGTCACTATTGATGATGGCGAAGAGTTGATTGGTTAGGGTCACTTCAGCGGCTGTAATTGCTGGTGGCGAACCGTAGGGTGAGTTGCCGGAGCCATTGCCGACAGTTATGCCAGTAGGGGTAGTAGAAGTGGCAGGAGTAGTCGGAGTAGCTTTTGGTGGTACCGACGTAGGCGTTGGACGAGGACTTGTGCTTGAATGGGTAGATGAGGCGCTTGCTTGAGGCAGGGCTTTTTGTGTAGTTGCGGCCTGCTGTGCAATGACGATTTGCCCTGCACTGGTATGCTGTTTGTTTCCGCTTAAGTTGTTAGAAAATACCTGTGGGGGAGGAGTTGAATGACTTTGCTGTTGACCACAGGCACTTAAAAGAACAAGTGTAAGCAAACCTAGCGCAATAAAAATTTTTCTACCCACGACAGTATGTATCCTCCTATGTATCGTAATACAAAATGTACAACACATAGGAAGATAACACACTTTCGATCTATTTCTGCGTATTAGTGTGAGATTTGGTACTTTTGTGTGAGGGAGGGCACGTTTATGCTAGAAACGGCAGGTTATGACGATCGCGCTCATATCATCCGGTTTAGCACGTACTGTTGCGCTACGGTCCTGACGAGAACGCTGAAGTGAGTGTTCGACGAGCAGGCGGGCGGCTGTGGTGCGTGGGCTACTGCGTAGGATATCCTCGATTTCGTCATCGGTCAGATTATCGTGAATACCATCGGTGCAGAGCAGAATGCGGTCTCCAGGAATGATGGCAATTTCGGAGGTGTGGATGTTGGGCGGTACTGGTCCACCGAGAGCCTGAGTGATACCTCCGCGTAGACGGAAGTAACTAAATTCCATGTCGGTAAGCTGTTCGGAGCGCATGGCTTGATCGATGCGATGTGCGTCTTCGCTCTTGACGACGTGATTTTCCACGAGCTTTGCGAGCAGGCCGTCGTCGTTTGTGAGACGTTGCAGATGCTCGTCTTCACGTAACAGATAGACGCGACTATCACCGACATGGGCATAGAAAAGTTTGTAGCCTCGTGTATTGGGTTCGCGACAGACGGTGGCCATTGCGACGGTTGTGGCGAGATCATCGGTTCCCGCACGACGTGCACCTTCGGTACGCACGAGATCATCGGCGCTTTGTATCAGATGTTCGAGGACGGAGCACAGGAAGTTGTTGCCGGGATTGTCAATGAGATCATATACTTTACGCTTCCTTTGGAGTTGTTCGAGCACGCGTCGCCAGCCTTGATAGGTTGCGCGGACAGCTGTTTGTGAGGCAATTTGACCGGCGGCACTGCCACCAACGCCATCGAAAACAGCGGCCAAACCGGTGCGCTCATCAACGATAATACTATCTTCGTTCCTGTTCGGGTGACGTTCACAAGCAATTGTGTGACGTGCGAAGAGCAACGGGGTGAGTTCTGCCGCATGATAGGTCGAATGTGTAATGGGTAAGTGCAGGTTGTGCCCATCATGGTGCAAGTGATGATGCGGCATTGGAATAGAAAGTGGCCTTTCAGAATTTGTTATCACAGTTTTTTACTACCATAAGAGAATAGAGGAGTCAACATAGTGCCCGTCCTAGAATTTTAAAGAAAGTAAAGTATATATGCCAGTATAGCAGAAAGCAGACTAAAAAGAAAAGACCTCTACACGCTTTTCTTCAAATTAGCCTAGCAATTCTTAGAAAATTTTCGAACATGATGCGTGTATGTTCGCGATAGCGGCTGTAGTACTGTGGCCGGTCTCGCCAAATGCGTTCGTATTCGTCTTCGCCAATTGCGCCTGCGATCTCTTCTTTCAAGGAAGGTTCGTTCAACCATGTGTCGAGCATAGCGGGCGTCAACTCGATGTGATACTGGATGCCGTAGGCATTTTGACCGTAGCGAAACGCCTGATTTTCAGTCCTTTCGCCGATGGCTAAACGGATGGCTCCGGGTGGAATATCGAATGTGTCCTCATGCCACTGGTAGACGAGTTGGCCATCAGCAAGTCCTTCGTACAGGGGGTCGTGGCGTCCCTCCGGGGTACACTGGATTTCCGAGAAGCCAATCTCCGTAATTGTGTGTTTTCTGACCGTGCCACCGAGTACGGTTGCTAGCATCTGTCCACCAAGGCAGATGCCGAGCACAGGAATGTTATGTTCGACGGCCCTGCGAAGGGTGGCCTTTTCCTCTACGAAGTAAGGATATTTATCGTCCTCATTGGCGTTCTGTGGTCCTCCGAACACAACCAGCGCGTCGTATGCCTCCACATCGGGAATAGGGCGTTGCTCTGGGGCAATGACATCATAGGGGATGGCATGATGTTCCAAGATTTCACCGACGTAACCTGTTGGGTCGTCAGCAATGTTGATGATCGTAAGGACACGTTTCATGATCGTTTGCTCCCAGTGCAGATGATTTCAGTATTCCAGGTTTGGCCGGCATCAAGCAAGAGCGGCCAGATAAATGTAAGCGAGCTACCCTGATGGGTGCGCTCAAAACCAGCTTCAGAGCCTGTCACCGTCTCGATGGAGAAGCGCCACAGGGTTGCCTCGGTGTTCAGCGAGAAGCCTATGTCCTGCTGGAGCCAAGTATTGCCAATGTGCACCTCACGTACGGCTGGCACTTCGCCAGTACTGTCGAAATGTGGGTTGTCGAGGGTGTGGTCCGCGACAGAGTAGTATGCCTGCTCATTGCCACCACCGCCAAGCAGGTTGATATTCCACTCGCAGCCAAATTGCGTTTGCAGGCGCGACTGGCCCTTGTTTTCGATGCTATAGCGAACAATCAGTTTTTCCTCGCCGAGCGGGACAAGAATGGTCTTTGTCAGGGCAATGGGTACGGGACTAAGGGCACCAGCGCGTTTTACTTGTCCAGCGCGGTACAAGGTGATGGTTAAGCCCTGCTCACCTTGTTCGACCTCTGCCTCATAGGGTTGTTCGACGAAGTTGCCCTGTTCCTCATAGCGAGCCTCGGCGAAGGATTGCAGGGTCAGGCCGGAGGGCAAGAAGTGGTCAATGAGGCTGTTCCGGCGATAGCGGTCTATAACGAGGTAGCGGTCAAGGTCAGGCTCTTTTGTGCGAACGGTTGTATGAGGCGAAGCAGGTTCACTATCGGCCTGTCCAGCAGTTTGAGTGAGGTTTTGGGTGCTGGATGCATGTTGGCGTCGTCGTTCCTGTTCGTGTTCGCGCAAGGTCTGATGATAGCTCTCGTTCCGGCGTGTCATGACGCTACTCATATTATAGGCGTTGCGACGCAAGTCCCATTCGAAGAGTGTACCGCCGCGCTGGAGATCAATGTAGAGGTTTTGCTCGTTGCTCTCCACAATCAGTTCGTTAAAGGTGTCCCGGTCAAAATCGGTGAATTCGTAGCGCTGCCAAGGACTTGTTCCATGTTGGGCAGCGTCGGCGATATTTTCGGCTGCGATAAGGTGTTGATAGATGGCGGCGCGGACGTGGGCCATGTAGATGCCACCGAAGAGACCATGCCAGTAAGTATCGTTAGCCTGTGCCTGCCAGAGATGGGTGTGGGCACCGGTTTCATCTGCCGTTGTGTGGGCGTAGACGTTATCATGGACGCGCAACATCTTTTTGTGCTGATTGTTGACTTCGGGATAGCGCACGAGGAAGTTGCGCCAGAAGCCACCACGCATGAACTGCAGTAGCTCATCGTGTTTGTCATGCTCCAATTGATGAAGAAGCTTGCCGAAGGTAAACGATTTCTTTGGCGGCAAGGCCCACTCGGTCATTTCTATATAAGAGGAGGTTGGGATGTACGTGCGTCCGAGGGCTGGATGTGCGCTTGCATATTCGCCTAAGGGTGTGGTGTGTAGCCATGAATTATTCGCTTCGAGGGCGGCAAAGAATTCATCGACCCAGCCATTATTGCCATTGGATCCCCAGCAATAGGGACCGGTTTCGGGCCAACTGCCAAATTTCTCGCCATCGTCGCCCATGACGAGAATGCGATTGCCATCGAGTGTGGCGAGTGAGCGCAGGGCCTCAATCGTTTCGCCAACGGGTCGCCAAGGGACGGTGTAGCGCAGGGTTTTACTGGTGGCGTACACTTTGAGGACGGAACTCTGGTCTTCGGTGGCGTAGTAGCCGTAGAGGTCGTCGTCTTCGAGTCCGACATTTTTGAAATGCACATCGTCGAGGATGGTCCACTCGATGCCAGCTTCGCGCAAGAAGCGTGGCAGACTGGGTTCCCACACGCGTTCCGCCAGCCACATGCCAGTCGGCTTCTGACCAAAGTCATGTTGTACGCGCGTAGTCAGTCGACGAATTTGTGCCAGTTTATCGTCATCAGGAATAGAGGGTAGGATTGGTTCGTAATAGCCGCCACTAACGACCTCGATCTGTCCACGCTTGACAAGGGAGGCGACGCGTTGTAGGAAATCGGGATGTGCTTCTTCTAGCCAGTCGAGCAGTGAGCCTGTGTAGTGCAGTGAGAGCCGTACGCCCGGGTGCCGTTCGAGTGCTTGGAGCATAGGCAAATAGGACTCGTCGTAGACCTGCTGGAACACCCACGGAAAGTTGCCCACGGGTTGATGATTATGGAGGAGCAAGCCTAGATGAATGCTGGAATGGCCGGTTGTCATATACGTCACCACCTCTTATTATTTATATGGCAGAGGAACGTGTTGTCAGTTGTGGTAGTGTGACACGTCTCCGATTAAGGTTCAGGATTCTTGCTAGAGTTTTCTTTACTATATCACAAAGAGGGAAGCGTTCATTGAGTTGTGAAGTGTAGATGGAAGAGAGAGGCCAGGGCACCCGTAAAGGGATGCCTCATTAAAATCAACCGTATATGCGGTTGAGAGGCCAGGGCACCCGCAAGGGGATGCCTCATTAAAATTCACCGTATATGCGGCTGAGAGGCCAGGGCACCCGCAAGGGGATGCCCCTCCCATATACGCATCAGTCTGCCGTAAGCATCATTGTATGAGAAAAGGTCCCGTTGTGGACCTTTGCCAAAGTCGATACGACGTGTTTCATTGCCCGCTCGTGCTGGTATTAGCTCTCCATTGCTGCGTATGACGCCGGGATTGGGCAAGTCTTTGAGTGTTGTGAGCAAGGTCCCACGAGAGACGCCATTGGCTTGGAAGGCAATCGACAGCGTAATCGCTGAGGGGAGCCGCGATTTGGGATGAAGCGCGAGATAGTCCGAGGGCACAATTCCGAAGCCTACTCCTGGTAGCAGCATGACGCTAGCACTCTCTGCAGCTGTATTGAGCATTGCCATCGTTTTAAATTCTGGGACCTCGCCAGCAAGGTCAAGGTAGTGCGTCTTGGTGCGTGCTGAAGAATACACGCTCCTGCTTTAGGCTGATGCCAAATTCACCTGGACCAGCTGTTAAATTCTCGCGCTCGCCTGAAACTTGTTCGAGATTGGCTAATATCCTCTTTACATCAGTTGGTGATGTTGGTCGCAGCGTAAGATGGAGACTGTTTGGCAGCGTTAGGCGTTGTACTGATTAATAGGAGTGCTTCGTCTTTTCGCACGATCAAGAGATATTCATTATATAACGCTTGACAAATAGAAACGTCTGGTGATACGATTACCACAACTTTTCAAAAAGCAAACAGTAAATATATCGATGAAGCAAGGATGGAACGTTGACAATTCCTCTCATGAGCATCCATCGTCAGCGTTCTTGCTCGTCGTGCGAAAGTGTTTGTGCCGGATGCGGCACTTAGCAAGGCTGAAGAGCAGAGACAGTTCTCTTATGTTCACACTTTGTGGTCACACATGATCTCTTCTTCTCGCGTCAAACTCTTCGTAAACAGGTGTGCAACGTTTCATCGCGTGAGACAACTCGAACTTGTTTGAAAAGGTTCATGCTACTCCTTTGTCTGAAGGGAGTAGGATAAACTTTTTTGCAAAGGTAGAGTTTCTCTATGAACAAGTCATCTGGCCCTACTTCTGTAGGACGCACGTCTCTCGTGTTGCTTCTCGTTATCACACTGTTGAATACGATGGGTCTGACGATCATCGTCCCTCTTGTACCGTTCCTCACAGTCCAGTACCTGGCTCACCCTAATAATCTTGCCGTCATTGTTGGATGGCTGACCGCAACCTATGGGATGTGCCAGTTGCTCGCTGCGCCAGGCTTAGGCGTGCTTTCCGACCGTTTTGGGCGACGGCCCATTCTCTTCATCTGTCTGCTTGGTTCTGTGGTTGGCTACCTCATTCTAGGCTTTGGTGGTGCGCTCTGGTTACTCTTCCTGGGGCGCGTCATCGATGGCTTGACAGGAGGCAACATCAGTGTCCTGTTTGGCTATGTTGCTGATCTCACACAACCAGAGGAGCGTGGCAAGTACTTCGGCAGGTTAGGTGCGGCGGCAGGTGTTGGTACGCTCATTGGCCCTGTGCTTGGTGGACTGCTGGCCACGATCAACATTCGTGCCCCCTTTCTTGCCGCGGCTGGCCTTCTCCTGCTGACACTCATCTGGGGCTACTTCGTATTACCAGAGAGTTTGGACAAGGAGAAGCGCATCACTTCCATTGCGGTCAATGAACTGAACCCCTTGAAACAATTGGTGTCTGCGTTTCGTTGGGCAAACATACGATGGTTCTTGCTGGCATGGTTCCTGTACGCTTTCCCTGTGGGCATGTTGCAAACGACCATCACCGTTTTGATGAAAGACAGCCTTGGCTTCAATGTCACGCAAGCCAGTCTCGTGATCACCGTGCTTGGCGTGGTAGACATTCTTGTCCAGGGGGTGCTGGTTGGCCTGTTGCTGTCACGATTGGGCAACATTCGGCTCGGCCTCATTGCTCTGGTGTTGGTAGGCATCAGCTACCTTGTGCTTGGTTCGATCGCGTTTCTCACCACACCCATTCTCTTGCTTGTCGGTATTACGCTCTTCGCGGGTTCGGGGAGCCTTGTTGAAAATGCTCTCCGAGGTCTCGTATCTCAAATGGTGGGACAGAGCGAACAAGGTCGCGTGAGTGGAGCGATGCAATCGTTGCAATCGCTTGGATGGGTTGTCGGGCCACTCGTTGGTGGGTTCATCTACACAGCGTGGGGGCATTTTCAAGTCTATGTCTCAGCTTCGCTCATTACTGTTCTCGCCATTGTATGTGTATGGATCGCTCTTCCGCTTCTTCAGAGGCATCAGGCGAAAACGCAAACGCTTGAGAGTGAATGAACCCTCACGCTACCTCTAGTACTGATGGTTCAGGTATAACCCTTGTGTTATACCTGAACATTGGGTTATACTTATTGTAGGCGACCTTGAGGTTTTCCTCTATATGTATTTGTTGTACACAATTGATGATAATAGACGTTCTGTCTATCATCAGGTTGTATTTACAACTGGAGGGCCGTTCATGTTTGAAGGAAAATTGTTTCCTGCTCGACGCGTTTTTCTTCCCTTCTCATTTGCCTTTGTCCTTTGTTTACTTATGGTGCCTACCGCATTCGCCAATCCCCGTCTTGCTCATGTTGGTCCCAAACAGCGTTACCTAGCCCTAGGTGATTCGCTTGCTTTTGGCTATCAACCCGACTTTGATTACGATGATGGGTATGTAAACGTCTTCTATAGCGATTTGCAGGCCCATGGGGTGAGTGCGGTTGCGAACCTAGGTTGTCCGGGTGAGAGTAGTACGACGATGATTAAAGGTGGGTGTCCGGTACCGTTGTTGCGCAAGTTCCCATATCTTGGTAGTCAACTTTCGGCGGCACTGTCCTACCTGTCGCAGCATGCCGGGGAGGTGAGTCCGGTGACGCTGGATATTGGCTCAAACGACATTTTGTCTGACATCAACATGAATACATGCGCGATTAACACGGCTAAGTTCACGAATGACGTAGCGATGCTGGATGCGAACCTCACGCAAACTATTTTGCCGAAACTGCATAACGCACTTATGGTACATGGGAAGCTTACGGGTGATCTGATAGTGACCAACTATTACGACCCATATCAGAACCAGTGTCCAAATACCGTTGCGTATATGCAAGCTTTTAATCAGCATGTAGCGCGCGATGTCAGTGGTTATGCGGCACTTGCCGATGTATTCGATGCTTTTGGTGGCGCGAAGACACCTAATCCCACTATCTGCAAGTACACATGGCAGTGCAGTGCATTTCGTAATGTGCATGCCACTGATGCAGGCTATAGCGTGATTGCTTCAGCAATTGAGCAAGCTGCTGGCTACTAGCACTAGCATTTCGCGGTAAAGAAATCGCGGATGGGCGCTGTATGTTGAGGATACAGGGGACGCTCGCTTGTCCGCGATTTTTGAACCTTGCAAAGAAACAAGGGCACCCGCAAGGGGACGCCATAGGTGTTAACGTAAGGCCAAAAGAGGTCCGTGGTGGACCAGGGCACCCGCAAGAGGGACGCCATAGGTGTTAACGTAAGGCCAAAAGAGGTCCGTGGTGGGCCAGGGCACCCGCAAGGGGATGCCCCTCCCATAGACGAGAGTACCTATATAATAGCCAGGGCACCCGCAAGGGGATGCCCCTCCCATAGACGAGAGTACCTATATAATAGCAGCACTTTGCTTTTATGACCTCTTTCGCGATGTGCGTGGTAATTGTTGGAGGGTGCCGGTGAGCAGTTCTCCGAGCCATTCGGTGTCCGTGAGCATGTCGGAGGGGATGACGAAGGCGGGTTTGGCGCCAGTGTAGGGGGCGCGTTTTTTTAGTTCGGGCGCGAACTGTTCGCCGAAAGTGGTGGTTTTGATGAAGAGTTCGTTTTCATTGATTTGGCCGATGACGATGTCGTCGACGTAGACGAGGTACTCGCCCATCATCGAGCGGATACGAGCGTTCGCGACTGCTGTGAGGTGCCCTAATATCGCTTCGGCGGTTTGTTTATCTGTTGCCATCGGGTTAGCCTTCTCCTCCAATACTTGTCCTCACATCTGTAGAAAATTCTTTTGACCACAGCTCACTGATACAGTCTAATATATTTTGTGGCAAGGCTTCTTGTTGTGTAGAGAGATTGCATTGAACTTGCTCTACACTGCGCACTCCTGGAATGACGGTAGTTATAGCGGGGTGGCTTAAGCAAAAACGTAGCGCGAACTGTGCGAGAGGATAT
>CAXTCR010000072.1:0-15375 GCA_964242555.1 uncultured Ktedonobacteraceae bacterium | reverse complement strand
GAGATCGAGAAGCGCAGCGATGTCGCGGTGATGTATCGTACCAATGCACAATCACGTGCCGTTGAAGAACAATTCCTGCACCTCAACATTCCCTACAAGGTCATCGGGAGCCGCAAGTTCTATGAGCGCAAAGAAATCAAGGACATGATCGCCTACCTGCGCCTCCTTGCAAATCCAAACGACGATCTAAGCCTGCAACGCATCATTAACGTGCCGAACCGCAAGATTGGTCCGCGCACACTCGCCGAACTACAGCAGTGGGCTACCGCGCAAAATGTACCCCTCATAACTGCTATACACCACATCAACGAGCATCCTACACTCGGCAAGGCGGCAAAGGTGGCAATCGAGGGCTTTGGCAAACTGATGGATGACCTCATGGAAGCTGTACACGAGCTTTCGCTGCCGGAATTGCTCGACCGCATCGCCGAACGCAGCGGCTACGGTCCCGAACTGCGCGCCGTGCCGGAGGAGGAACTGGACCGTTGGGGCAACGTACTCGAGTTGCGAAACGTCGCCGATAACTATTCCGAGATCGAGACCAGCGCGGCCCTTGAACTGTTCCTCGAAAATGTCGCGCTCGTCGGAGGAGCCGATACCGCACAGACGAGTGAGGATGGTTCGCTTGTCCGCGAAGAAAACGCTGACTCTGTGACGCTTATCACGCTGCACGCAGCTAAGGGGCTTGAGTTTCCCGTTGTCTTTATCGTCGGCATGGACGAAGGCTCGCTGCCCCATTCACGTTCTATAGGCAAGTTGGAGGAGCTTGAGGAGGAGCGGCGTCTGGCCTATGTTGGCTTTACACGTGCTATGAAGCGCCTCTATCTCGTCCGTGCCTCGCGCCGCTCCTTCTGGGGCGAGACGCACTCGACCGAACCCTCGCGCTTCCTCGATGATATCCCCACGAACCTCGTGTCGATGGCTGGCGGCAAGAGTCCGCAGAGCGGCTCCGGCTTCTCGGTCAATAGCACCTCGCGCACTGCACGTCGAACGACATGGGACGAGGACGACTACAACCAGGACCCCTACGGCGATAGCGAGAGTGGACGTGTCTTCGGCAGCGGTATCGCCCCCGCCTCCAAAAGCGCACCTAAATGGTCGTCGACACAGGGAACAAAGAGCTATTCGTCGCCACCCAGCATTCCACCCTCTGTGTCAAAGGGCAATTTTTCGCAGCCAGCACAACCCGCGCAACCGAAGGAGCAACAATTTAAAGCCGGACAAAGGGTTCGTCATACCCTCTTTGGAGAGGGCGTCGTGCTCAAGAGCGAGATGGAGTCCGGCACCGAATTTGTGGATGTGCAATTCCAGGGGCGTTTCGGCAAGAAGCGTCTAAGCATGGACTTTGCGAAACTCGACAAAATATAATACGCTTAGACATTCGTTGATCCAACCTCCAGCTGTTAGGAGCCATGTGTGAACTCCGTCATTGCTACGATTATCTTTGGTCTTGCCGCTTCCCTGTTCTGGGGAAGCGGCGATTTTAGTGGTGGGCTAGCCTCGCGTCGTGATAACGCCACGAGCGTTGTGTTTGCAGCTTATGCTATCGGTTGCGTCATGCTCGTCGTACTCGCATTAGCCCTGCGGGAGGCGTTCCCTGCCCCGCTCGATATGGTATGGGGAGGAGTTGCGGGCGTAGCAGGCGTGATAGGGCTGATTACGTTCTACTCCGCGCTTACAGTTGGACAAATGGGGATTATCGCGCCCGTTTCTGCTATCCTAACCGCAGCCATTCCTGTTATCTTTAGCGCATATACACAGGGATTACCAAGCTTACTGCAAATCGGTGGCTTTGTGGTGGCTCTGGTGGCGATAGTACTGGTCTCACGTCCCGAAAAGGCGACTGGACGACCAAAGGGACTGGGATTAGCCCTGCTTGCTGGTTGTGGCTTCGGTTGCTTCTTTGTGCTGATTAGTCGCGTGAGTCCTTCAGCAACCTTCTGGCCGTTAGCAATCGCACGTTTCACATCTGTACTTGTGCTGCTGCTTCTGATACGGTTCCGACGCCAGAAGATGCTGCCTAAGAAAAGAGTTACTGTACTAGTGATACTGGCAGGTGTGCTGGATGCGTTCGGCAACCTGTTTTTCTTGCTTGCTTCCCACACTGGTCGTCTCGATGTTGCCGCCGTACTCTCCTCGCTCTATCCTGCCGCCACCGTCGTGCTTGCCGCGCTTATTCTGCGCGAAAGGATGACCCGCATCCAATCGCTTGGTATTGTGTTCGCGCTCATTGCGATACCCATGATTTCCACAAAGGTATAGGAAGATACTGGTGTGCGGGCTAATCCGTTGTATTACATGAGCAATGTTCGGAGTTATAATTCGTAGTCAACAATCAAGAGGAAATTTGTAGTGATTCAACAACATGCTGTCCAGACACACAACGAGACACCACAAAGCGTGTATGCACAGGCGACCGCCTATCAACTGGGTGCACAGGGACCAACCTATAAACCTCTGCTCCCTAACGCACTTGCTGCTATTGGCATGATGGTGGGTGTAACGATCGTGGATATTCTTTTGCTCTATTTTCTAGTCGTGGTAACAGGCTATCTTTTCTTAATCCTGCTGATCCTTCCTATCGCAGCAGTCATCTATGGTATCTATGCGTTGTTCGAAGCGAATTTACGCGTGTATCAATTTCAGAATGGACTCATTCGGGCGAAAGGTGAGCAAATTGACGTGATTCGTTGGGACTCAATTGCGTATGTCACCCAGAACGTTAGGAACAGAGGATACTACTATATGTGGGGAGGTGTCATCGGAGCCGCGCTTGCCAATCGCAACGGCACACCACATAGTATATCGGTACAGCGCAACGATGGAGCAGTATTTAAGTTCAATAATAGGCTTCGTCATGTTGGACAACTGGTTCAGACAATTCAAACCGCTGTTATGCAAGCCCATATGCCACGCGCGATGGCCGCGTTTAATGCTGGCAGTCCAGTAGTCTTTGGTCCCTTGGTGTTGAGCCAGCAAGGATTGAGCAATGGGCGTGAGGTATTGCCCTGGAACGAGGTGCAAAGCGTTGACATCAAGCAGAGTCAGGTCATCGTGAAACGTGTTGGAAAAACCTTTAGCTGGGCCAACATCAATGTCGGGCAGATACCTAACCTGTTTGTCTTCATGAACATGATAAATTATGCCCGTACGGGTCGTCCGTAGTAGGTATTGAGCACACAAACCGCTTCACTCCTCGCGTGAAGCGGTTTGTGTGCTCAATACCTACTACTGTTAATTCCAGACACCCACAATGTCAGAGGCATTCGCGGCATTATTTGCTGGCACTAAACCGTACATATCCTCAAGTGTGCGCAGTACGCTGTAGTGGTTGATGCTTGTGTCATTGGTACCAACCTGCACGTGCTGTCCCACAAAAATGGTCGCGATTTGATTTGTCGCGTCGTTCGTGCTTGTATCATTCTCATCCCATGTCACAATAAGCAAGCTGTTGTTGGTCTTGGCCCACTGTGCGTAGCTGTCCAGATTTTGCTGTAACCACGTATCGCCTTCTCCAATGGTGCCGTCATGCATGTCGTTGTCGAGATTGGGAACGACAAAGGAGACTGTTGGCAACGAACTATAACCCGCTGCTGATGTTGGAAAGCTGCTATAGGGTAAATTCGTTGTTGGACCGTTGGTATCGCTGAAGTTTGCCCACGGCACATGTTTACGCGCATAGTGCGTCGCTGAGTTTGTGCAACTCGTATCACCAGCCGCCGGTAGACCCTCCGAGTAGCCCGCGAAGGTATATTTCGCGCTGAGCAACTGACCGCCGAGGTCGGGAGGGGAATAGACTGAGGAGTCGCAGGCGTCACCAATGACCCCCTGATCCGAGCCGGAGAACAAGTCCAGATAGTTCGGCTCGCTGGGATGCGCGGTGGCATGCGAGTTGGTGAAGAGCATACCTTGACCCGCCAACGAGTTGATGTAGGGCGCGGAACTCGAACCGATAATTTCGGAATAGCCGTGGTTTTCCTCGAGCACGACAACGATATGATCGAAGCGTGGTAGCGATGATGACGTTGGTGTCGTGCTGGCCGTAACGCTGAGAGTCGGGGTCATGCCGGGCGTAACCGTTGCGGTCGTATCATGAGGGCCGTTAAAAAGTGCTCTCATGCCAGCATGTGTGGACTTCGACTGCGCAACATGAGTTCGTGAAGCAGTCGACCGTGTGCTGACGGTGGCATGAGTAGGTCCAAAGATCCGAATGAGACCGCCAAGAAGTATAAATACAAGACCGAGAGCACTCACCCACAAAAGACCTCTCTTAAGGAGGGGACGTGAGGCGAAAAATCTCCTCATCCTACAAATCCTTCCTTTGCCCTTTCATTATGTACATAATTTAAGGAGCATTGCTACTAATAACAGGTATACAATAACAAAGATTGGCACATGTTGCCATTAGAGTAAACCTATCTCTCATCCTTTTCCGTAGAAACCTGTGAGGCTATTTTTGTCTCCTGCCAAAGGCAGGAGACAAAAATAGCCTCACAGGTTTCTATAGAAGGTGTTGGACGTGATATAATTGCCTAGATACCCTTGTTTCGAAGGACTGACGGGAGAGGAGTGGGCGGCCTTGTCCGTCCGTGAGTTGTAGTATGTTTCGGAAAATTTTGATTGCGAACCGTGGTGAGATCGCGCTGCGCGTAATTCGCGCCTGCCGTGAGATGGGCATTGTGAGCGTGATCGCCCATTCGGAAGCTGACCGCGACTCTTTGCCTGTGCGTATGGCCGATGAGCGCATCTGTATCGGACCGGGAGCCAGTGGCAAGAGTTATTTGAATATACCAAATATTATTAGTGCCGCCCTTATCTCTAACTCGGAGGCAATTCATCCAGGGTATGGATTTTTGTCGGAGAATACAAGTTTTGCCGAAATATGCGCCGATGTCAATATTACCTTTATTGGACCACCAGCGTCCGTGATGGGTGTGATGGGTGATAAGGTGTCGGCGCGACAGGCGATGGCAAAGGCCGGCCTACCGATGCTGCCAGGAACACCTGTGTTGCGTACCGTAGCGGAGGCGCAGGACGCGGCGAAAGATATCGGCTATCCGCTCATGCTCAAAGCGGTGGCGGGCGGTGGTGGACGCGGTATTCGATTGGTGAGACGGCCAGATGAATTAGAGCGTGTCTTCACACTGGCGCAAAACGAGGTACGTGAAGCCTTTCGCGACGATGGTATCTATTTCGAACGCTATCTGGAACGAGCCAAGCATATCGAGATACAGGTGCTGGTCGACAATTACGGCAACGGCGTCCATCTCGGTGAACGCAATTGCTCTTGCCAGCGCCGCAACCAGAAGGTAGTCGAGGAATCGCCAAGTCCGCACCTGCCGCGCAAAGTACGGGACGATATTGGTATGAAGGCTATACGAGCTGTGCAACGCGTTGGGTATCGTAACGCTGGTACATTGGAGTTCCTTGTGGACGAGCAAAATCGCTTCTACTTCATGGAGATGAATACACGTCTACAGGTTGAACATCCCGTAACCGAGTTGGTGACGAGCATTGATCTGGTTAAGGAGCAGCTGCGCATCGCATCCGGCCTGCGCATGGGACTGAAGCAGGACGCGTTACAATTCCGTGGTCATGCCATCGAGTGCCGCATCACGGCGGAGGATGCCGACAACGATTTTCGTCCACAGACAGGCGTGATTGAGCGCTATTTGCCGCCCGGCGGACCAGGAGTGCGCGTCGATAGTCACCTGTACGCAGGCTACGAAGTTCCCCCGCACTACGACTCGCTGCTCTCAAAATTAGTGGTATGGGCCGATACGCGTGACGACGCGATTGCAAGAATGCAGCGCGCACTCGATGAGTACGTGATTGAAGGCATAACGACCACAATTCCGTTTCACCAACGCCTGCTCAAGCATCCGGGCTTTCTCAGCGGTGAAACCTACACACGTTTTATACAGGAAGAATCGGCGGCGTTGGGAATATAACGACACAAATTTTTGTGAAATACAGGAGGAACTCCATCATGTCGTCTCGGGTTGTTGTAACCGGAATGGGGCTAGTAACCCCTTTAGGTAATGATTTAGCCTCGTCATGGGATGCCTTGTGTCAGGGGAAATCGGGCGTCACTGAAATTACAGGATATGATACAAGCAAGCACCGCGTTCACTTCGCGGGCGAGCTGAAGAACTTCGATCCTTCACCATATCTTGATCGCAAAGAAATACGGCGTAACGATCCCTACGAGCAGATGGCGATTGCTACATCGAAACAAGCACTGGCACAGGCCAAACTCGAAATTACAGAAGAGAACGCGGAAGATGTTGGTGTCTATATCGGCAGTGGCATTGGCGGTCTGGTCACGCTGCACGAACAGTTCAAAGTGTTACATGAAAAAGGGCCGGACCGCATCAGTCCCTTTTTCATCAACATGATGATTATTGACGGCGCTCCAGGTATCGTTTCTATTCTCACTGGGGCACGTGGCCCAAACTGGGCGGCGGTATCTGCCTGTGCGACCAGTGGCAACACTATTGGGGAGGCATGGGAGACCATCCGGCGCGGCGACGCTAAGGCGATGATCGCTGGCGGTTCTGAAAAAGCTGTCACCCCAATTGCGATGGCGGCCTTCGATAACATGCACGCCCTCTCGCGGCGCAACGACGATCCACAGGGCGCAAGTCGGCCCTTCGATGCGACCCGCGATGGCTTTGTGATGGGCGAGGGTTCAGCAATGCTCATCCTGGAAGACCTGGAATTCGCGAAAGCACGCGGCGCGGCTATTCTCGCTGAGATGGTGGGCTATGGCTGCACTGGCGACGCTTATCACGTGACGGAGCCTGCCCCTGGTGGCGCGGGTCTTGTGCGCTCCATACGACGCGCCCTCCAGAAAGCAGGACTGCAACCGAATGAGATAGACTACTACAATGCGCACGCCACTTCGACGCCATACAATGATCGCTCGGAAACGCAGGCGCTCAAGACTGTCTTCGGCGAACATGCCTACAAAATGCCAATCAGTGGCACCAAGTCGATGATCGGTCATACGCTCGGGGCCGCTGGTGCGGTTGGCTCTGTGGTCGCAATTCAAAGCATTCTGACGGGCGTCGTCCCGCCAACCATCAACCTGCACCATCCCGATCCTGAGTGCGATCTGGACTACGTCCCAAATGAGGCAAGACACGTCAACATCAATGTCGCGATGGGCACCTCAATGGGCTTCGGTGGGCACAACACCTGCCTGATTTTCAAACGATATGAGGCGTAGGATCGATTATGTATATTGAAGAATTACTTTGGAAACGGATGCCCACTGCCTTGATCATTCCCCGAGCCGCATTCGGGGAATGATCAAGGCAGTGGGCGTCCGTTCTGTTTTCTCATAGTATTTCGTAGATATGCTTTACAGAGTAGGGTAAGTTTTGTATGGATGAAGAAAAGACATCGTGGCTAGAGCGAGTCGAGGCGATTATTGGAATACTCGAAGGCAGCACGATTAGCGAACTAGAACTGACCGAGGCAGACACCGAAATCATCGTGCGGCGCAATCCCGGGATGGTCATGGTTCCCGCGGCACCCGTTCAACAGGCGGGCAACGCGATGTTTAACGGGCAGGGCGCGGTTGCCATGCCAGCGAGCGCAGGTCCTCCAGCGAAGGCCGACAAGAGTGTCGCGATTGCCGCCCCTTTAACAGGGGTCTATTATGAAGCTGCCTCCCCAACCACGCCACCGTTCACCTCTGTTGGTGAGATTGTGCGCGTTGGGCAGGTTGTTGCGCTCGTCGAGGCAATGAAGGTCTTTAACGAGATTCAAGCGGACGTTTCGGGGCGCGTGGTTGCAATGGTTGCAACCAGTGGCGACGTTGTGCAAAAAGGGGACGTGCTGCTGCGCGTCGAACCACTGTAGCAGAATAAACTAACAAAAGGTAAATCGGTAAAGGGGAGTGTGCAATGAGGCACGCAGAAGCGCGTGCCTTCTAGCACACTCCCTTTTTGCTATTACAGGCAGTGTGCTAGATAGAAAGAGGGAAACTCCATGCGCCGGTTGACATTAAACGTACTACCCCAGAGCTATGCCGTATGCCGTCTCGATCCCAACGGACACATTCCAAACTGGGCCTTGCTCGGCGACGATTTCATCTCGTTGACCCGTACGCGTACCGAACTCTCCGTCGTGTGTTTACAGGAAAACGTGCCTACCGAGGGCACAACGACCGAGCGCGGTTGGCGCTGCGTTAAGGTTGAGGGCGCCTTTGATTTCTCGCTCTCCGGCATTCATGTCTCGCTCGCCATTCCCCTTGCCGAGTCGAACATCAGCGTGCTCGCCATTGCAACATACGAGACCGATCATGTACTGATCAAAGAAGGCGACCTCGAACGTGCGCTACAGGTGCTCGAACGTGCGGGGCATGAGGTGAAACGCTAGGGAAATAAGGCACCCGCAAGAAGAATGTTCTGGCTTTTCATGGAAACTGCTTCTGATAGGAGTCAGCATAACGTCCATTTCTCGCCAACAACTCGTCATGCGTCCCACTCTCGACAATCCGCCCTTGATCGAGAACAAGCACCCGCTTAGCGTCTCGAATAGTCGAGATGGCTAAAACAAATCGTTGCGCGTGTCGTAGGCCGTGCCCTGACTCGCCTTCTCGCTCATAGTGTCTCTCTTCCACCGCTCAACTCGGCATTATCAACACAACATCAGATAGTTCTGTTGCCATTCTACCCAAATAAGAAGAGGTAATGCTAGGGTTACATCATTTGATCGGACGTTTTCTGTATGAGAAGATATAAGAACACATCGAGGAGATACAGAATGTTGGAAATTCCCAAACCATTCGCACAATTCATGCTAGAGTTGCACGGCGACAAAGGCCGCGCTTGGCTCGAACGCTTGCCCATGATCCTTACAGCATGTGAGGATCGCTGGCACCTGTCGCTGGATAGACCATTCCCTAACATCTCTTTTCATTTTGTCATGCCTGCGACACGCAGCGATGGCACGCCTGTTGTGTTGAAACTGCACTCGCCAACGGGTGAATTCGCTGAGGAGCTAGAGGCGCTGCGTCTCTTTAATGGACATGGCATGACAAAACTGCTGGCATACGATGTCGCCGATGAGGTACTGCTGTTGGAGCACTTGCGTCCAGGCGTCTCGCTCAGAGCAATGCAGGACGACGAGCAAGCTATTTCGATTGCCGCAGGTGTGATGAAACGTTTGTGGCAGCCTGCTCCAACTGTACACCCCTTCGCTACTGTCGAGGAGTGGGGACGCGGCTTTACAAGGTTACGACAGCATTACGTGGGTGGTAGTGGCCCCTTTCCTGAACCCTTGCTTACAGAAGCGGAGACCCTGTACGCCGAGTTGAGCGCGTCTATGAGCACGCCTATGCTGCTGCACGGAGACCTGCACCAGGATAACATTCTATCCTCAGAGCGCGACGGTTGGCTTGCAATCGATCCCAAAGGTTTGATTGGCGAGCCAGCCTATGAAACGGGAACATTGCTGCATAACTCCATGCCAGAATTACTCGAAGGACCAAATCCAAAGCAGACTCTTGCGCGACGCATCGATCAGCTTTCTGAGGAACTCGGTTTCGAACGCGCCCGTATCCGTGGTTGGGGCTTATCACATGCCGTCCTATCGGCATGGTGGGGCGTCGAAGATAGCGGTTCGCTCTATGTTGGTTTATTAACATGCGCCGAGTTGTTATCCCAAATATAAAAAATGCATTAGTGCCTCAACCTTGCCCAGCCGGGCAAGGTTGAGGCACTAATGCATTTTTTATATTTATTGAAGGTACCAGTCCGTGGTCGTCAAGCCCCCATAATTAACCGTTTTCTTCACAACCCCACCAGGATTGGCAAAGCCTATCACAGGCCTGCCCGCCTCTGCAAGCAACAGGCTATCGTGCCAGATCGGAGCAGCACCGTCGACGCCGGTGACGTTGACCATCGGCGAATTGTCATTGTTGCCAGCCCAGACTCCCATGACATAATCGGATGTGTAGCCAACCGTCCAGTTGTCGCAGAAGTTGGTTGACGTGCCCGTCTTGGCGGCGGCAGGCCGAATTGTGCCAGGATTGCCAAGATAGCAATCAGTATCGGAACTGCTGTGCAGATCGAGCGCGCTACATTTGCCGAACTCGAATGTGCGTGAGGTATTGTCGCTCAACACATTGGTCACAATAAATGCCGTCTGTTTCGAAATGACTCGCTTCCCCGGTTGCTGCACATGTAGGATTACGTGTCCCTCTACATCCGTCACGGTATCTATGGCATGCGGTGGCACGCGCACTCCACCATCAGCAAAGACGCCGTAGGCCGAGGTTTCGTCCAGTAGATGCACTCCTAAGCTGCCAAGCACAATAGTATAGTTCGGTGTGCCTTGATAGCTATTGATGCCCATAACCTGCGCCGTGTGGAGCGACTCGTCGACGCCTGTTTTCATGACGAGCTTGACTGCTGGAATATTGAATGAGTTCTGTAGGGCGTAGCGATACGTTATCAGGCCGTGGTAACGCAGATCGTAGTTTTGCGGTACATAGGCGGGCAAGCCACAGCACATTTGTACAGATAAGGGACCATCATATACCGCTGTGCCAGGACTGACACCCTGCGAGAAGGCGGTCGCGTAGATGAAGGGTTTGAACGAAGAACCCGGCTGGCGATAGCCCTGCGAAGCCACATCAAATGCGCCCGTCTTTGGATCGTTTGGATTGATGTTGCCGAGCAGGACGCGAATGTCGCCATTGTGATAATCGATGAGCACCTCGGCGGCATTCGACATGTGATGCGCCTGAGCAAGGGCGGCGATATGCTGTTGTGCAATCTTCAATACTTTGTCTTGTAGTGGCAGGTCCAGCGTGGTCGAAACCACCAGTCCAGCACGCGAAAGGTCAGGGATTTTTACATGAAGGTCCTGCGCCAGCTCGTTCACCGCGTAACGCACAAAGTGTGGCGCGAGCGTATTCTGTATAACACCTCGATGCAGAAAATTCGGCTGCTGCGTCTCTAAAATGGCCGCTTGCTGTTGAGAACGCGTGATATAGCCCTGTGTCTGCATTTGCTGCAACACTTCTTGAACACGCGCCTGTGCCGCCTTCGGATGTAGGAAAGGGTCACGCCCGATGGGGGCACTGGGAATACCGGCCAACATTGCCGCCTGCGCAACGTCAAGTTGCGAGGCGCCAGTATGCGTTGGTGTATCCTTCAAACCAAAGTAGGTAAAGGCCGCTGCATCAGCACCATATGCCTGCTCACCATAGTACGTAGTGTTGAGGTACATTGAGAGTATTTGCTCTTTGCTGTACTGGCGCGTCACGGACGGGGCAAGAATAATCTCTTGCAGCTTGCGTATCGCCGTCTCTTGATTGCCAACAATCGCGTTCTTGATAAGCTGTTGAGTAATGGTGCTACCGCCAGAGACGACATGACCACGGGTGAGGTTAGACAGGGCGGCACGCACAATACCAGTGATGTCATAGCCGGGGTTCGTGTAGAAATATTGGTCCTCGATGGCGATTTCGGCATGTGCGAGATTGGGCGAAATTTTATCCAGTGGCACGCTTGTCTGTAGACCTTGATCGATGGCTTGGAAGAGCAGTGTGCCATGTGAGTCGTACATCTTTAAGCTATCTTTAGGTATAATATCCTGGAGCGTTGTTACCTGTTGCCCATAGCGTTGCTGGGTGGCACCGATGGCAGCGGACAACGTTACCAGTGCGGAGGCCAGCACAACAATCACGATAAGCGCGCCGAATGCAAGTGGCAACATAGCCCACTTCGTACTCATATTGTCAACCGCTGCGTAGCGCATATTGGTGCTGCGTAAGTTTTTCCGCTTGATATGCCGCTTAGTACGCCATCCAATAGGATTGGATTGATTATGCGGCACAGCATAGTACGTTCCACGTTCTGGACGTTCCGGTAATGCATTCAGCCGCTGTGCCGCCGCCGCTCGACTATGTGCTGGCAGTTTCGCAACCTCACGGCCAGTTGCAGCACCATTGGAGGAAGAGTTTTGAAGATGTGATTGCGCTGGTTGTAGTGGTCCTGTCGAATGCTGCTCTGTCTGCATAACCCGCCTCTTTCTTGGACAAGGAATAATAACGATAGACTCTTGCCCCCCACCCTATAAGTACAGAATAAAAAGTTTCATTGAAAAAAATTAGTATGCCAGAAAACAAACGTCCCTATTGATAGTATATACGCCATATATACATCAATAGATCACAATCAATAAATACTGCTCTAAAAGTGCCAATTTGTTCAATTTGTCGCAATACAAGGCTTGTATAATGTATGATATCTCCCTCAATAAGTATTAACGCGACAAAAAGCTCAATAGTAACGAACGATTAAATATGTGTGTATTCTATACATAAGGGACTTGTAGAGATCGTATTGGTCGTGTCTTGTTCGTGATTAAAGCACCGAGAAGGACGCGACTAATACAGTCTCTACTACACCAGCAAGATTGCTGTAACCGTTTTCGTAGGGACCACGTTCACGGCGTCCAAAGCCAATTCATTGGCTATCCCTTACGTACTAGAGACGCTACATCGTCTCCAACGCTAGGAGCGCACTTCCTACGAAAACAGTTCAAAGAAAGGCGGGCGAACTCGCAGGGATCGCATTGGTCACGCCCTCATACTCCCGGTTTCCTATCATGTGAAAACAGTCCAAATGAAGATAGTCAGATCCTACAACGGACATTTACTCAGCTGGACTCCGGTGATGTGCCTTTGGGTCCTCATGATGCTCGTAAACAGAGGGTTTCAAGACGCCAATATAGGGCAGGTTGCGATAGCGTTGGGCATAGTCAAGGCCATAGCCTACCACGAATTTGTCAGGAATACTAAAACCTGTGTAATCAATGGTGACGCTCCTCACTCGTTCTCGCTGCTTATCTAATAGCGTACAGATACGTAGGCTCAAAGGGTTGCGCCTCCGGAGCAGGTCCACAAGATAGTCGAGCGTAAGGCCGCTATCAATGATGTCTTCTATGATTAGCAGGTGCTTCTGGTTGATCGGCCCCTCAAGGTCTTTGATGATGCGCACAACACCGCTGGAATGCGTGCTCGCGCCATAACTGGCGACCGCCATATAGTCGATCTCCAGCGGCAAATCGATTGTCCGCGAGAGGTCCGCGATAAAGGGCACCGCGCCTTTAAGCGTACCGAGTAAGAGCAGGTTTTGCCCCCGGTAATACTCTGTGATCTGTGCTCCTAGTTCGGCGGTCTTCTCGCGAATCTGTTCCTCCGAAATAAGTATCTCCAAGATGTCTTCGTGCATGTCCTCTTTTCTCACTCCTTTATCAATTTTAAACAAACAATACCTTGTGTGTGTTCTGTAATACGTGCGCGTTCGTCAACGCAGACACTACCAAGCCATACGGGATAGCCATCGCCGTTAAAAAAGAGCGGTAGCATGTCGCGTTGCTGGCGCGGAATATGTTTATTGACCAGGATATCCTGTATCTTCTTTTCATGCGCCATGCCAAGTGGTCGCATTGTGTCGCCAGGACGACGCGTTCGAACGTGTAGAGGCGAACCCACATAGCCAGCATCGAGGTAGACAATGTCGTTTGTCGCCGGTAGCATCTGCCATACCTGTTGCCACTTCCGGCGCTGTACGAGCGCTCGTACCGTGTCTACAGTCTCCTCTGGGAGGGTCTCTGCGTAGACGGTCCACGGCGTTCCTCGTAAATGGGCGCTGCCGGGGACGGAGAGCACTATAGGCTGCTCTATTCCTGGAAATACCTCTAGTGATTCTGCTTTCCCCTGTCGCCGGAGGAGCAGCGTATCATGCTCGCGTCGTACGATAATCCCATCCGGCATATCCAGTGCCACATTCCCAACCTTCCCCTCGCGCTGTAGGAGTGCCTCTATTAGCTCATAGTGTCGCAACTCTAACGGCGATTGTCCCGCGCTCAACACGCTGGCGGCGCGACGCAGGAGGTGCCTTCCAATGCTGAGCGCGAGAGCTTGGAAGTGGGGTATCGAGAGCCGGAGATGCGTATCTTGCTCTTCCAGCACAACGGAGAGCCATGCCTGCTCTACCTGTACATCGATCCATTCTGCATCGACGCGCAGCACATTCGCGTTGCGCAGCAGGGTGGAACGAAAATTGGGGTTCATGGTTTCGATCAGTGGCAAGAGTTCGTGGCGAATGCGATTGCGGTAAAAACGTGTGTCGTTGTTGCTTGCATCCTCAATAGGTGTCAAACCGTGCTGCATGCAATAAGCAAGCGTCTCGGCATGCGTGACAGCCAGTAGGGGACGAATGATGTCCTGCTGGTGTGGTTGTAAACCAACGAGACTGTCAATCCCGCCGCCGCGTATCCAGTGGAGCACCAGCGTTTCGACCGCATCATCTTGGTGGTGCGCGACAGCAATGCGCTGCCCCTGCGCGACTTCGCGTAGAAAGCGATAGCGTGCCTGTCGTGCGGCGTCCTCAAGCGAACGTCTCTCCTGCTGGGCAAGTGCGGGTACATCAGTCGTCCCAATGGTGTACGGCAAATCCCACGATTGGGCTAACCGTGCCACTTGTATGGCCTCCTGATCGCTTTCTGCGCCGCGCAGTTGATGATTAAGGTGAGCTACATGCAGGTCCACGTCAGGATAGCGTTTCCCCCGTCCACATACTGTATATAATAGATGCATGAGACACAACGAGTCGGCCCCACCTGAGACCGCGACCACAACGGTGCCGCGTTCTGACAGCAGGGCGTGCTGCTCGATATAGGCCGTGACTCTCTCTCGCATGTTTGCGTCCACTGGGCTTTCTATGATACGATAGCATTAATTATAGCACCTGTTATTGTATGTGTATGGGATGTAGAAAATGGCACTTCGAAAAGTAGTTACAACAGAAAATCCAATCCTGCGCCAGAAGGCAAAGAAGGTTCATCGCTTCGACTCGTCGCTGCAGCGGCTGGTCGATGATATGTTCGAGACCATGCATGCCTCGAACGGCGTTGGTCTCGCGGCCCCACAGATCGCGCAATCCATCCGCGTCTTTGTCGCGGAATATACCGAGCCGGAGGAGGGTGGGCAACACCACAAGGTTGTCGTCTTCAATCCAGAAATTGTCAAGGCTGAGGGTGAGTCGCTTGGTACAGAAGGCTGTTTGAGTATTCCAGGCTATGTCGGCGACAATATCCGCCGCGCCACAAAGATACTCGTCAAGGGGCAGGATGTGAAGGGCCGGAACATCCGTGTTCCTGCCGAGGGATGGTTTGCTCGTATCATGCAGCACGAAATTGATCATCTTGACGGTATCCTTTTTCTGGACCGTCTCGACCGGGCCGAAGACCTGCGCGAGGTCGGTGAGGAGGAAGAACTCGAAGAGGAAGCCGCAGGAGTGGTCGAATAAACGAAATAATACATGGTAAAAATGTTATGCAACCAAC
>CAXTCR010000071.1:0-15563 GCA_964242555.1 uncultured Ktedonobacteraceae bacterium | reverse complement strand
TGGACACCGATTTGGAGTGATAACTTCGACGGTGTTGCTGGCACGGGCCTGGATACAAATGTCTGGCGCTACGATACCGGAACGGGTTGGGGTACTGGAGAGATCGAAACTATGACAAGTGGCATCGCGAACGTACAGCACGATGGAAACAGTCATCTCAAGATTACTGCTCTCCGCGACGCTAATGGAAACTGGACTTCTGGACGTATCGAGACACAGCGTGCGGATTTTGCAGCACCAGTCGGCGGTCAACTGCAGGTGAGTGCCTCTATTCAGCAGCCTAATGTTTCCGGTGCGGCTGCTGCTGGCTACTGGCCCGCGTTCTGGATGCTTGGTTCGCAGTTTCGAGTAGATAAAAACTGGCCCAACGACGGTGAAATTGACATCATGGAAGATGTCAATGGACTCAGTTCCGTTTTCGGAACACTGCACTGTGGCGTCAGTCCGGGAGGACCGTGTAACGAATCAACAGGTATTGGGAGTGGACAAAAGCCTTGTCCTGGTTGCCAGACAAGCTTTCATACCTATTCAATGATTGTTGATAGAAGTGTATCGCCGGAACAGATTCGCTGGTACTTAGATGGGAACAACTACTTCACAGTAAGCGCGAATCAGGTTGATTCCACGACATGGACGAATGCGGTGGATCACGGTTTCTTCATCATCTTTGACCTCGCAATGGGCGGTGGTTTCCCCAACGCATTTGGCGGTGGTCCAACCGCTGCTACGCAATCAGGGATATCCATGATCGTCGATAATGTGCAAGTTTCTACATCTGGTGGCTCTTCTGGTGGTGGACCTACGCCAACTCCTCCTGCTCCCACCCCTACAGCGCCTTCGGGCAGTGGCTTTACGCAGAGTGCAAATAGTGTTGGCACGAACTCGGCGCAAATCACCTTCCAGCCCAACGGCTGGTCAGCAGGTTATGTCATCCTGCACTACACAGTTGCAAGCGGTACCCAGCAAAACGTCAACATGACCTACAATAGCGGTGCCTCCCAGTGGCAATATACTGCAAGTGGCATGAATCCAGGAAATACTGTCACCTACTCCTTCACCTATCAAAAGGGTGGACTTCAGTACGATACGCCGCAGTATTCCTGGACCCACCCATAACAAGAGGTAGATTCTCTTCAGGTTGATATGTTTGGGTTTCCGATGACTGCACGACTACTGCAAATGGCTACAGGCTATGATCAAACAGTTGGCATTACTCTTAGCAGGGATCAAGTGTACTCTCAGTATGCTGCCTCCGTTGGTTCGGCATTTCAGCCTCTTGCCACGACATATAGAATACTTGCGCCACATTCGTCTCCGATATTTGCTGGCGGTGGAAGTGCAGCAAACTATATGCGGTCATACATTGATCAGACGTGGAATTACTATACAACGAGCCTGTTTACGTTGACGCGTCAGGGAGTTACCTTACTCTTTATGTGCATGATTGGTATGGTCAGGGTAATGACTTTGTAGATGACATTTTACTGAGTGAAACAAAGGAGTCTAGCATGCAAGTAAGTAAACGAGTCGTACTAAGGACACTTAGTGTTGTGAGCCTGTTGCTCATCTTGCTCGCTGTAATTATATACAGCAGGCCATTCGCGGCGAAGGCTGCTCCTCTAGTCAGTAACAACTGGTATAACGCGGCACCCTATGTGATGCCCCTATCAAATAATCCTCCGAATTTGACCTCCGTCATGTCGGCAAGTGGAGCCAAAGCCTTTACGTTGGCCTTCATCCTCTCTAATGGCACTTGCACTCCAGCCTGGGCGAGCGATGCAGGACTGGACAATGTTTCTTCAGACACGCAGATAGCGCCGATCATCAACGCCATTCGTGCGACTGGCGGCGATGTCGTTGTCTCCTTTGGTGGCTATGGTGGCACAAAACTTGGAGAAACATGTGGTAGCCCACAAACTACTGCAGCAGCAGAGCAAAGCGTTATTAACAAGTACAATCTGCACGCGCTCGACTTCGATCTGGAAGAGCCTGAGTATGAGAATGCGACTGCTATCAACAACGAACTGGGTGCTGCGCAAATATTGCAGCAGAATAACCCAGGTCTCTACGAATCAATCACTATCCCAGGAACAACCAGCGGTACAGGCTATTTTGGTCAGCAACTCCTCAATAATGCCAAAACGCTTGGCTATAGGCCGAATAACTATGCAATTATGCCATTTGACGGCGGCTTCAATGGAGCAAGGAGTCAGATTAGTGCGTTGCAGAGCTTCAACACAATGCTGATGAACACATTCGGTTGGAGTAGTTCTACGGCTTACAGCTATGAAGGCGTGTCGTTGATGAACGGACGCACCGATAGCGGAGAGTACTTCACCCAATCGGATTTTCAAACGGTGTTGAGCTTCGCGCAAAGCAACTCTATGGCACGCTTTACCTATTGGTCGGTCAATCGAGACCGTCAGTGCAATCCTCCAAACAACAATGGCTCTCTTTCCGGTACATGTAGTAGTGTAGCGCAGAACGACTGGGATTTCACGAAGATCGTTACTCAGTTTGCAGGTGCTACGCCGCCTACAGGACAAATGCCGACGCCTACGCAAGGTACAAATCCTACGCCGACCCCTATATCAGGTAGTGGTGGAATGTGTGCTGGTGTCGCCGCTTGGAACTCATCTACTGTGTATGTAAGCGGTAATACAGTAACATACAAGGGGTCACTCTGGCAGGCGAAGTGGTGGACGCAAGCAGATGTACCAGGTGGTGCGGTAGGCGTATGGACCTTGCTTGGAAGTTGTTGAGCCACTGTTTGATGCTCAAACAGTTGGGTGAGTCAGCAGCTACATAAGTAGCAACGTATACATGTCCATGGTGTCAATGGACGTTTGTCAGTATGTCTAGTGGTATAGATATATTGACAAACGTTTCGATGCTAGCATATGGTATAGATAATACTTGCATATGCACGACTGGTTCATGGGAAGGATAGGCGTATTCCTTATGACTGAAGCAACGCATGAAAAACAACAAACACGTATGCTGCAAGAGATACAGGAGCAACCACAGGCACTGCGGCGGACACTCTCTCATGGAAGAGACGCTGTTCAACATGTTGCGTCGGAGGTGAAGAAGCGGAATATACAATTTATAGTGCTGGCCGCTCGCGGTACGTCCGACCATGCTGCTTTATATGGTCAGTATCTTTTTCACTATGTGAATAGTATTCCCGTTGCTCTCGCTACTCCTTCGCTGTATACGCTCTATGGAGCTTCATTGCGATTGGATCATGCGCTAGTTATCGGTATTTCGCAATCTGGTGAGTCTTCTGATGTTGTAGAGGTTGTGGCACAAGCTCGCCAAGCAGGAGCACTCACCATAGGTATCACTAATTCCGAGCGTTCATCCCTTGCAACGACGGCAGAGTATCCATTGCTCTGCTATGCTGATCAAGAGCGGAGCGTTGCAGCTACCAAAACGTATACAACAACCTGTACCGCACTTGCCATGCTGTCTGCCTCTCTGTCAGGTGGCGAAGTGTTACGGAACTGCATTGAGCACATCCCAGACATGGTAGCTGCAGCATTACAAAGTGAAGAACGAATCGCACAGGTTGCTGTACGCTATGTCTATGCACGCGACTGTGTGGTGCTGGGCCGCGCCTTTCAATATAGCACTGCTCGTGAGACTGCACTCAAGTTAGAGGAAACATGTTATATTGTCGCGACTCCCTTTTCCTCTGCCGATTTTCGGCACGGACCTGCTGCGCTCGTTGAGCAAGGGCGTCCTGTCATTCTCTTTGCGCCACCAGGGAAAACCAGTGATGATTCGCTTGCGCTGTTACAATGGTTACGCCAACGAGGTGCAGATAGCCTTGTCATTGCGGAAGAGGAGCGGATGTTAGCACAGGCAACAGTTCCTATTGGACTGACGCTCCCCTCTCTCGGCAACGAGGCCATACCATTATCAACAGAGACTCGTATTGATGAATTGCTAGCGCCGTTCGCATACATCATTCCTGGTCAACTATTGGCGCAGCACGTTGCACTACACAAAGGACTCGATCCTGATTCGCCGCGCAGTCTGACGAAAGTTACTCGTACAATGTAAGAGAGGGGCAAAATATGTCTAACAACTCCTATTTGAGTGTAGACCTGTTCTGGCAGGAGGCTAACGTCATACTCGAACGTGTTCGCCAGACGCAAATGGACGCGATTCGCCGAGCGGCCTTGCTCTTCGCGAATTGTATTGAGCAGAATGGAGTTCTTCAAGTATTTGGAACAGGCCATTCGCGTGCTGTTGTCATGGAGATCTCAGGACGTGCGGGTGGATTAGTGCCAGTCAATAGACTTGATCTGGAAGACCTTGCGCTCTATGCCAGCTGGCCCTTGACGGTGGTGCGCAATCCAGATATTGAGCGCAACAAGGAAGCTGGTAAGGCGATATTGAATTGTTACGTTATAGAAGCACAAGATATTTTTCTTATAGTCTCACACTCGGGCACAAATATGGCGATCATCGAGGTTGCGCAACAGGTCAAAGAGCGAGGCCATACCCTTGTTGCTATTACATCGCTCGACCACGCACAAAAAGCTGCGTCTCGTCATCCTTCCGGCAAGAAACTTTATGAGCTTGCCGATGTTGTGATTGACAACTGTGGACCCTTTGGTGATGCTTTGCTTGACTTACCGTCAGGTGGTAAAGCGTGTGCTGTTTCGTCACTAAGTGCTGTTCTTATCGCGCAGTTTCTTACTGCGGAGACCATCCGCACCCTCCTTGAACGGAATAGAGAGCCACCAGTGTTTCTTTCTTATAACGTTCCTGGTGGCATAGAGCAAGGCGAAAGATTGTTGCAAAGATACGAAGGTCGTGTAAGAGTATCATAACCCTTGTGTAGGAATGTCGCGTATACTATGCCTACGAAACGTTTGTCTTTACCTGCTTTATAGGACGCTCGACGCGCAGACGTGGATCGGCAATCTCGTCAATGCCGAAATTGATAAGTGAGAGACCTGCGCCAAGGAGAGCGATACAGGCTCCAGGGG
This sequence comes from uncultured Ktedonobacteraceae bacterium, assembly GCA_964242555.1. GTDB lineage: Bacteria > Chloroflexota > Ktedonobacteria > Ktedonobacterales > Ktedonobacteraceae > JBBQVS01. Next base: position 10,560 of record CAXTCR010000071.1, on the reverse strand, counting down.
GCACAAACCACCACCAGAGACCAGCGCCCAAGGCGCCTGCTTGCTGCGCCCAGTAGAGCATACTGCCCCAACTAGGAATTGTGCCATCGCCTAGTCCGAGAAACTCCAGTGCTGCCCATGTGAGGACAACGTAGATGGTAGTGCTCACGAAGCCAGCCACTACCAACCCAATTTCGTTAGGAAAAATCTCAAAGAAGATGATACGCCACGTGTGTTCGCCGCTTGCACGAGCCGCAGTAACAAACTCACGACTTCGCATCGATAGTGTTTGTGAACGCAGTACACGAGCTTGCCATGCCCAATTTGTAAACACAATCACCAACGAAATGGTTAAAGGACCTCGTGGAAAATATGCCGCGAGTACAATTGCTAGTGGTAGTGCAGGGAGGACGAGTGAGACATTGGTAAGCAGTGTGAGTACGTCATCTATCAGACCACCAAAGTAGCCACTAACCAGACCTACTATGACAGAAAGGAGTGTGACGAGCAGTCCAGTTCCCAACCCCCAAAATACGCTAGTACGCGTGCCGTACACTAATTGGCTGAAAATATCTTCCCCCACTACCGTGGTGCCTAATGCATGGGAGGCAGAGGGTGGAGCAAGAAAAAGATGTGATGTTGCATTTGGTTTGATAGTCATAAAGAATGGTCCCAAAAGACCAACGAGAATGAAAAAACCGACAATGGCGCATCCGGTTGCCATTTTGCGATTCGTTGTCAGAGAGCGCCAAATTGCACGCAGAACGTCCGCAGCACGTTCGTAGAATGATTCAGTCGGCGTTATTGAGATAGGAGTGGCATTCATTGTGCGCGGACCTTCTTGTATACTCATGGTTAAGCACCCCTTTCCTGACGCACACGAGGATCAAGAAACGCATACAGCATATCGGCGAGAAAATTTGCTCCCAGCACTGCCAATGTAATAATCAAGAAGATGCTTTGTATCATTGCAAAATCCTGTTGATTGACCGCTTGTAAAAGCGCATAGCCGATGCCAGGGTAGGAAAATACCATTTCAGTGAGGAGTTGGCCGCCAACGATTGCCCCGATAGCGATGGCGAAACCAGTAATATTTGGTAACACAGCGTTACGTGCTGCATACCAGAGCATGACGCGCCTCTCTGTCAGTCCTTTCGCCTTTGCCATCAGCACATAATCCTCGGAGAGTGTGGTAATCATTGAATTACGCATAGTGAGCATCCAACCTGCCAACGAAGAGATAATCAGTGTGAGTGCTGGTAGAAAGGCATGCTGTATCACGCTGCCAATATAATCAAACGTCCAACCGGGGTCGATATTTGCTGAGTCATAGCCCCCTGACAAAGGAAACCAACTGAGCAAAAATGAAAAGATGTAGAGTGTAATCAGTGCCAACCAGAAATAAGGAATAGCGGAGAGAAAATTCATCACGGGAGAGAGGATGGTATCCAGAAGCGTGCCACGCTTCCATGCGACGAGAATACCGAGGAGACAGCCAACCGCAAAACTTAGTACGACAGCCACGCCCCCCAGCATAACCGACCAGCCGATATCTTGACCGATGATTTTTAGGACTGGTGTGGGAAAATATTGAAGAGAATTTCCCAAGTCTCCACGAAGTAGATTGCCTAGATACTTGAAATATTGCAGCCACAAGGGATCATGTGTATCCAATCCAAACATGGCCGCGAGTGTTTGTCGCATTGTGGGAGTGACGTACCCTTTCGTTGACATCTTACCCACAATCGCCGCGACAGGATCGCCAGGAGCGAGGCGCGGGATAAAAAAATCAAGTGTAACAGCTATCCAAACAGCGAACACATAGAAAGCGATGCGACGTAGCACATGGCGCATGGTGAGACTCCTCTTGAGATAACTATGAGATGCACGAGTCTGATGTATCATACTCCCTTGCCAACTATGCAACAGAGTGTGATACATCAGACCCGTACATTTATGTTTGTCCCATTAGCACAATTTCCACTTTACACTGGCTGCAGATGTAGAATCACCTGTGCATAGTCGGGAGCAGTATTAGGACTTCCGCTAGCATACGGATTATTTTCGTCGGGCCAGCCGGTAAAATTCTTGGTCGAGTATTCGGAGTAGTCTGCGCCTGTCCAAAGCGGAATGAACGGCTGGTTTTCGACGAAGATCTTTTGAATGTTCCCAATAGCCTGTTTTTGTACTGCTTCGTCGGTGGTCGAGGCATACTGTGTCAGGTATTTATCGGTTGTAGGATCGTTCCAGGCGACGAAATTGAACTTGCCCTGACCAATCTGATTGCTGTTCAAGTACTGATTGTACAGGTAGTACGGTGTTGGTCCACCAACCATACCACAGAACTGCAATTGATAGTCGTACTTTCCATCAGTACGCAGCGTGTAGTAGTTATCCTCACCGACGGTGACATTCTTGATCTTGATACCGACGGCTTTTGCTTGATCCGCAACCAGCTTCGCTGCCGCATTCCAATCAGAATAGGAATCAACGCTTCTCAACGTGAACGAGAGACGTTTACCATTTTTCTGATAGATGCCATCACTATCTTTTGTGTAGCCTGCATCGGTGAGATATTTCTCAGCCCTGGTGGTGTCTGCTGTCATTGGCAAGTTTGCATATTGCGTATCTAACCAGCTTTTTGCAGTTGGCAGGACGAGTCCAGTCATGCTCCCTGGTGGCTCGAGGCCAGCGGTTGCCTGCTGAGCTATCGCTGTACGATCAAGTGCGGTACTCAAAGCAAGACGTACAGGAACTCCATCTGTACCACCAAGTATCGGGTCTTTGTGATTGGGACAGATGGAGTACAGATTGACAGCATCCATAAAGATGTGGTTGTGTGCCGGGTCCTTTGCTACAAAATCCTGTTGAAGCGTTGGAGAAAAGTAGCCAGCCCAATCTATCTCACCTTTAGGAAGGGCAAGTTGTAGTGTAGCATTATCCTTATAGACGGGGAAACGAACTTCGTCTACCTTCACCCTATCAGCTTGCCAGTAATTCGGATTCCTCAAGTATACGGCGAGGTCTGGTTGATAACCGGCTTTCAACGTAAACGGACCAGTTCCTACGAGGTTATCGGTAAGATACTTAGTTGGGTCTCCAACCGACGAGAAGATGTGCTTGGGAACGATGTAGACGTGTCCTGCAATCGTTACCAATACAGGCGGATATGCCTTCTGGAAGGTCATAACGACAGTGTTTGCATCTGGAGCAGATACATCCTTGAGGAAACTCCACACGCTGCTACTATCGGCTGCCGGATATTGTTTCATCATATTGAACGTGAACGCCACATCGTCGGCAGAAAATGGTTTGCCATCGTTCCATTTTACATTCTGGCGAATAGTGAATGTCACCTGTGTGTTGTCGCTATTCCATTTGTAGCTCGTCGCCAACATGGGGGTAAATGAGCCATCGTTGACATTGACAAAGTAGAGCGTCTCGTAAATGAGACCGATACCCGCGTTTGGATGTCCATTATAGAGGTTGAAGCCGGATTGCGCAAAGTCGTAGGATTGTGCAGCGACCTTCAGTATTCTCTTATTGGTTGCATTTTTACTCGCGTTATCACCGCCACACGCTGTGAAAAGAAGAGAGAAGAGGACAAGAAGGCCAAATAAAGTTGCGAGAGTCTTCCTTGCCGAACGCCTAGCCGTGTAGAGTCGAGAGACTCGTTGGCGTTCGGAATAAGCAGTCTTCCTTTTTTCCGAAATTCCCATGAGGGGAAACGTGTTGGGAGTCATATGAGGGTCTCCTAACTATAGTAAACGAGTGCTTTATTCTACTATGAGAAATAGACAAGCGGTTGGATTACCCTAAGCAGGTAAAGATTGCTCAGCCCCTTCGGAAACACATTCTCCTTTCTCGCACCTAGAAACTCTTCTAGCAGTTTCATTTCCAAATTATTCGATGTAAGAAATGTACCTTGTCCTGGCTTATTTGTCAAGACATCTATACCACTATACAAGAGCAACAAGACAAAATAGATATTCTATTGGACAACTCTCTGTAACCGCTTCCGCCATTCATCAGTTGCGTAAGCAATCCGTCCACAACAAAGTGTGGCCTGTAGAGTGAGGGAGGAGTCAAAAATGAGCAAATCAGCATCATAGCCTACTTGTAAGCGTCCCTTGCGTGTCGCGACGCGAATTGATTGTGCTGGGTTGAGTGTAAGCATCGCTACAGCCTCCTGAAGTGAAATACTCGTCATTGCAAGCATATTGCAGAGTGCCTTATCCATCGTTAGAACGCTACCTGCAAGTGTTCCGTCGGCAAGACAGGCAGCACCATGAGCAATATGTGCTTGTTGACCAGCAAACTCAAAGGCATTTCCTTCTGGCATACCCGCTGCGGATTGCGCATCTGTCACCACAATGGTACGCTCTGGTCCCAACATTTTCACAAGCATATCTACAACCGCAGGATGCACATGAATTCCGTCGGCAATGATTTCACCATAGACCTGCTTTGCCTGTGCAATTGCTGGTATTGGTCCCGGCTCTCGGTGTAAGAGCGGACGCATTGCGTTGAAACAATGAGTTGCATGCGTGATACCAAGCCGAAGCGCAGTTTGTGTCTGCTCATAGTTTGCATCGGTGTGTCCAATGCTCACTGTAACGTGAGCGGAGACGAGTTGACGAATCATGTGCTCTGCACCGGGCAATTCTGGTGCAAGTGTGACGAGCCGTAAATGTCCTTGTGTGAGTTCGAGCACAAACGCGGTTTCGCGCTCGTTTGGAAGACGCAACCAATCAGGTGGATGAGCACCGCGTCGTCTCTCATTAATATATGGTCCCTCAAGATGAATGCCTAACGGTTCGGCACCTATCATAGCTTTGTGCTGCCCAATCGCTGAAATAGCGGTACGCAATTGTTGCTCTGGTAAGGCATCAGGAGTGCCAACGATAGCTATTAAGAAAGAGGTGACACCAGTTGTTGGTATCCAACGAGCGTAAGAGCGTATCTCCTGCACATCTGTTGTGTGCAGATTGAAGCCACCTCCGCCATGCGTATGTACATCGATAAATCCAGGCGTAATAATGGTGTTTGAGGCATCAATGGTGTTTTTTTCGTCGTTTTTGCTCTGCCCAACTTCTTCAATACGCATCCCATCAATAGTGATGTTCTCGGTAGTTCGGTTCATCGTAGCATCAACAAGATGAGCATTCCGTAACGTGAACTTCATTGAGCACCTCTTTTGTTTGTTCCAACACTACAAAGACGTTAGAGTGGTCTATACAACATAGAAAGTATACCATTAAAACGAAAAACCTCTATGTATATGTTTCTATACATTTTCATTATAGAAAAGACTTGACGTAGAGCAGAAAGTATCGCAGAATAGAAGTGTACGTAAAGTGGTCTATACAAGAAACCAGAGTAAGCTACATTCCTGACTGACTGACCGAAGGGAAACGCTTCATTGCATCATGGCTGAGCGAAGCTAGAACGAAGTTCGTTGGCACAATGAGTAAGGAGTCCGGAGAGGTGTTGTCAGTTGGAATACAGAGGACAACATGAGTACTATTTTCAGGAAAAGCCCTTTACCTCGTTATTATCAATTGAAAGAAATCATGCGTGAGAAGATACGCCTTGGCGAATGGGAGCCAGGAAAGCTTATTCCTTCAGAGCGTGAGCTAGGCGAGACCTACGGAATTAGTCGCATGACGGCGCGACAAGCAATCACAGAATTGGTAAACGAAGGCTTGTTTTATCGTGAGCAAGGCAAGGGCACATATGTGAGTCAGCACAAGATTACGCAGCAACTCATCCATCTTACTGGTTTCACCGAGGATATTCGTGCCCGTGGTCAGCGTCCTGGCACTAAGGTGCTTTCTGCTGCAATGCGTCCTGCGGACGAAAAGACTGCTGAGCGGCTTCGTATTGAGCCGGGACAGATCATTTACTGTTTGCAGCGTCTTCGCCTCGCCGATGGTGAACCACTTGCTATTGAATTATCTCAACTCAACTTTCCCGGTTGTGAACGCTTACTAGTGGAAGATTTTTCCCAAAACTCGCTGTACCGAACACTTGAAACGAAATATGGTCTGCCCCTTATAGAAGCGGAGCAGGAGTTGGAGGCAAGTTTGGTGGGAGAAGAGGAGGCACAGATACTCAACATTGCTGTGAGTAGCCCTGTCCTACTCACACGTCGTACAACCTATACAGACCGAGATCAGCCAGTTGAATATGCGAAAGCGACATACTGCGGAAGCAAGTATACGTTTTACACGAACATGAAACGCGAACAACTGCTCTCGTAAAAGATATGTCCTCAATAAACAAGGACAACAGCTATGACTTCTCCGTACTATTTGGGCGTGGATGGTGGTGGTAGTAAAACAGTGGAAGTCTCATTCTACACAATGATTTTTTCCGTAGTCGTGTTCTTGGGCGTATTGAGCGCGTGGAACCTATTCTTTCCGTAAACCAACCTGCATTAAGTGCCGCACGCGCTGCAATATCTCCCTAACATAAGAAGGAGCAACATGATACCTACGTATACAGTAGATATGACGTTGAAAGAGCAGATTGGGCAAGTGGTATCGGTTGGGTTCTATGGGACGACTCCTACTTGTGAAGTCATTGATTTGATTCAAAAACATCGCGTAGGAAGCATTATTCTCTTTAAACGCAATGTCCGAGATGCCCAGCAGGTGTACGAACTCACTCAGGCTTTACAGCATATCGCACATGAGGCTGGGCATCGCTATCCCCTGTTCATAATGATCGATCAGGAAAATGGTATGGTCCGCCGTTTTGGAAACAGCGTAACCACCTTTCCAGGCAATATGGCATTGGGTGCGACTGGTTCAGAGCAGATGGCCTATGATATCGCTGAGGCCACAGGGCGCGAACTGCATGCTCTTGGGATCAACATGAATCTGGCACCGGATGTGGATGTAAACAACAATGCCGCTAATCCTGTCATTGGTGTACGTTCCTTCGGTGAAGATCCTCAACTTGTCGCACGTTTAGGTGCCGCAATGGTTCGGGGCTATTCTGCTGCTGGCATTATCACTACGCTCAAGCATTTTCCGGGACATGGTGATACTGACGTTGATTCACATTATGCGCTACCAGTTGTGCCCTATACGATGGAACGGCTTGAAGCACTCGAACTTTTGCCGTTTCGGTGTGCTATTGAGGCTGGTGCTGATAGCGTCATGCTTGCACACATGTATTTGCCCGCTCTGATGCAAGAGGAAATGGTACCCGCAACTGTTTCTCGTTCTATTGTGACAGGTTTGCTACGAGAGAAGCTTGGCTTTACAGGTCTCATTGTCTCCGATTGTATGGAGATGCATGCACTCTCAGATATCTTTGGAACCGAACAGGGAACGGTGAGAGCACTCCAAGCAGGAATTGATCTCGTGTTAGTCTCACATACCTATGAACGCCAGCGAGGAAGTATTAACGCAATACATACGGCTGTTCGAGATGGTTCGTTGTCTGTGCAGAGGATAGGTGATGCAGCAGAACATGTGCTACAACTCAAGGCCAGCATGCTTTCCTGGAACGCGTTACCAAGGAGAGAGGGATTAGCCCGTATTAAAAATGAGACACATACGCGCTTACGCGATCAAGCCTATGGACGCTCAACGACGTTGGTGAGAGATACTGCTAGGCTCCTTCCACTTCGCCTACAACCAGAGCAGCAACTGTTGTTGCTCTTTCTACACCCAACGACTTTTAGTGGTGCTATTGATACCGGGTTTTCAGGAGACGTGCTTGTAGACGTTGTGCAGAAGCGTCATCAGCGAGTAGAGGCGCGTACTCTCACAGCCACATTAGTGCAGCAGAGCTATGATGAAATCGTTCAAGCGGTGAAGCAAGCAGATACAATACTTGTCGTGACCGCGAACGCCAACCAGGACTCCTACCAAGGCGAAATGATGCGCTATCTGCTTTCCACAGGCAAGCCTGTGATAGGTATCGCGGCATACAGTCCCTACGATCTGCTCGCTTTTCCAACATTAGGGACGTATCTTGTCACGTATGAATACACAGAACCCGCGCTCGTAGCCGTTGCACGAGTCCTCTTTGGTGAAGCGCAAGCTCTGGGACGCTTGCCCGTGAGTTTCCAGGGGGCGAATTGCTAGACGCTTTCTTTCACGCCTTTTTGGAGCAAAAGGTTGTATTTTTTGCTCACTGGGGAGCGTTTTGTGCAGCTACTGTCGAAGAACTTTGCCTCAGGACAGATGTTCCCTGTTCTGCATGGACTAAGAACCCTGATTATTTTCTTAAGTCGCCTTGGTTCTTTGATCCACAACCTTCTCAACGGGACTGGTTACTTTCTACTACTCCTGAGCCGTTTCAACGCCATAACGTGTTTGTTGGAGGTGGCATCCTCGACAACAAATATGAACTCCAAAAGCAGTTTGGCTCAAAGCCGAAGTGGACTGTCTTATCAGACCGTGACTTACAAAAACTTATAAAACCGAACGAGGAGACTTATACAACGACCTAACGTGATGACGACAAAAGAGACACCAAAAGCACGAGATACAGCTACTCATGGAGTTAGTAAGGAAGCAAGCGAGCACATAAGAAATAATACGCGATGAAAGACTATGCAAAAGGATGTATATCTCAGAGGAAAAGGAGAATATTCATCCTTGCAAGGATGAATATTCTCCTTTGACGAGCTACTGTAGTGTAAGCATCATACAATGAGAGAAAGAAGGATGTTTCTACACGTATGACATCGAACACGAACGCGTCTTTACAGGAGTACGCACTACTTATGTTGGAGCACGCTCCTATGGGAATAGCTCTGTTTGCAGCGTAAGACTTCCAGCTGCTTGCGGCCAATACGCTATACCAGACCTACATTATCGAGCACTTTCACCCTTTCTGGGGGCTTGGAGAAGTGGTTGGTCATTCCTTTACGCATTGGCTTCCCGAGACCGAGGCTACCTTGCACGCAACAATCTTCCGCATGGTCACGGAAACTGGGGTTAACTATGACAAAGAGCTATCCCTATTGCAGGGTATAAAGACAGCACAATGCAGTGGCACTGGAGCCTCACACCTGTACGTAGTTCTGAGGGAAAGGTGACGCATCTGCTTCAAACAGTGCGTGCCGCGCCACATGAGATGGTATCAAGGGTATCGTCTGTGTGCCGCTCTGGTTCGGAGAGCAGTTTGAGGGAGTACTCACTGTTCCTTTTGCCGACGAACTGCATGCAGATGATCCTGAAGTGCAGGCAATAGAAGCATGTGGAGTGCATTTGGCCGAACTCCTTCAGATGCAAAGTACGAGGTTCAGTCTCGACTCTACGCGAAGTCAACGAGCACTCCAGCAAATTGTGGAGCAGAGCCAGAACCTGACGAAGCTGATCGAGACCATGCTTGACCTTTCTCGCATCGAATAGGCACGCTTTCCCATTACGCGAGCCGCTCACAATATCCGAGAACTGCTTGTGCGTGCGGTCGAGGGGCAGATGGCAACAACTCATCGTCATCGTGTTTCTCTGGTATTCGAGGGGCTTGAGCAGAATGCCCTCTCATTGGCTCTGTCGATGAAGAGCGCATCATGCAGGTCTTCAATAATCTCCTCAGCAATGCCATCAAGTATAACCCAATGGGAGGAGCGATTGAGGTTGGCTTGCGTGTCAGAACGGAAGCACATGCTCCACACATTCCCACGGAAGTACTCATCTGAGTGAAGGACGAGGGCATCGGGATTGCAGAGGATGAAAAGGAAGATACTCAAATTGGAACGGAATCGACGGCAACGGGTCCTCTCTCACCAGTGTTTATTCACTTCCAACCTCTCGATGGAAAGCTGTATGTGAAGCTTTTGGCATGAGCATAGAGTTGCCTGTGTGTCTTTCTCGTTCATATACAGTAACAAAACTACAATACCTTTTATCTACAGGGCATGTGTTAAGAATTATTCCTGAGAGAGCAATTGGGTAATCGAAGATATACTTTGACTTTCTAGGAGATCGCGGAGTCCGGGAAAAGGATCGGGAGGACAGGAAGCTGCACATAGGTGACATGTCCCGGACCTGTGTACACGGTGTTGGTCGCGCCATCGTGATAGCGTGGATCATAGGCGTGATGCATGCCGTGAGCGACGCCGTCGTATGGCTGGATATCTACCCGGATGCGCTGTCCCTTCCGAATGAACCCCGTGTTGGGTATGAGTTCGATTTCCACCTGCACAAGTTTGCCAGGTGCCAATGGCATGTAGTCGGCCTTGCGATGCGTGTGCTTTGGGCTGTACTCCGTCGATCGCTCGAGATCCAGCGTGCGATGGGATACCTTCAGCCATCCCTTCATCAGCGGGGTTGGCCGGTCGCTGAAGCCCATCGTTGTGAAGCTTGTGTAGTCGACCTCTCGACCGTCATCGTTGACCACGCGAACCGATACGTAGATATCCATGTCCACAGCACTCGAAGACACCCACATTCCAGCCTTGCCGTACCCGGCGAGTACCGTATCCTCGCCGAGCGGCTCGCTGATGAACGAGATGCCATTGACCTGCGGATTTGACTCAGGCGACTCCGGATCGAGACGTATGGCTGCGCCGACGCCGGGCGGAAGAAGCCGCACTTCCGCAGAATAGCTCCG
>CAXTCR010000070.1:0-15686 GCA_964242555.1 uncultured Ktedonobacteraceae bacterium | reverse complement strand
TACAGGTATTGGCGATGTGAAGATTTACCTTCCGAGCTATGTGCAATACACGATTAACGGAGGGGCAGGCATAGGAGAGCTAAAAGTTCATGAAGGACTGGGCTTCTGGCATGGCCTAAAGCGCACTGTGATGGAGAAATTGCATATGTTCCATGGAATCCCCGATCATGCTGTTGCTCCAGTCAACCTTGAGCGTCCTGTTATCATCCATTTCTTTATTAGTACAGGTATGGGGGATGTCAATATATACCGGCTATCAGCACTTCCCCCATAGACGTTCATTGAAGCTGAAGGGAGGTCTGTGGTTGAGCCAGGGCGCCCGTTGCCTGTATCATTCCCCGAATGCGGCTCAGGGACGCCCCGCCCAGACCACGAGAGCGCCGTGGGAACGGGTGTATGTCTGGGAGGAGCGTCCCCTTGCGGGCGCCCTGGTCCCCATTCGAGCCTTACGGTAACGCTTATGGGGAACTCCCCACATATAACCGTTCCCCTTGCAGGTATCCTCGCCTCACCTCAAAGACCTTTTCTGCCTTACGTTAACGCGCACTCGGGGAGTTCCTGAAGAGGCAAGTGCATCCTTACACTTGCCTCGTTGGAGGATAGAATTAAAAAGTATAAAAAGCAGGCACAAGGCATAACAGGAAGCAGGCACGTCTCAAATTCTTGTTGCGTTCGCCATATGTAGCGAAGCGATACAATCTTGTATGTACATACTGACTGTGGCTCTGCCGCCTGTTATGCCCCGCTACTCCTCATCAGGCAAATCGATATAAATTGCGTCGCTCTCAATTTTCACGGGGTACATATACAACTCTTGTCGTGCAGGCCCGCGCAGGACTTTCCCTGTACGAATATCAAATTGGGCAAAGTGCCATGGGCATTCGAGCACATAACCATTCAACTCGCCTTCGTTGAGTGGACCGCTAATGTGCGTACAGTTATCGGTAAAGGCATAGACCGTGCCTTCATATTTTGTAAGGCAAACCGGTTCGCCCTCTACCTCAATAGCAGTCAACTCCCCTTCTTCCACCTCGCTTGTCTCCGCAACCTTGATAAAACCAGCCATAAGTTCCTCTAGTCATCCTCTCCATCATCTGGTTTCTCAAAGCCCGCCTGCGCCAGTCCACTATGTAAAACACGTAGTGAGAGAAAGGCGCACTTCGTGCGAGCAGGGCTAATTGGAATACCTAACGCGTCAAGCACATCCTCTTTGCCCAACGCACGAACCTCTTCAATTGTTTTGCCTTCGATCATCTCCGAAAGCATTGAAGCTGTAGCCTGACTGATAGCGCAACCTTTGCCCATAAATCGGACCTCAGTCACATGGTCTCCCTCGATCTGGAGGTCCATTCTCAGCTTATCGCCACAGAGCGGGTTTGAATCCTCTGCATGTACGTCAGGTCGCTCAAGCGTTCCATAGTTGCGTGGAAAGCGAGCATGATCCATAATATTTTCCCGTTCATACATTGAAGACATATAAAGACCTCCCATGCATAGGCTGTTGTCATCGGTGCCTACGTGGGACACCAATGACAACAGCGTATTAGAAGCTAAAGATTTGTTTTGCTTTGTGTAAGCCCTGCACAAGCATGTCGATGTCGGCTTTGTTTGTGTAGACATAGAAGCTGGCGCGCGCTGTGGCTGCTATCTCATACTTCTCGTGTAGCGGTTGCGCGCAGTGGTGGCCAGCACGAATAGCGACACCGACTTCCTGATCGAGGATCGAGGCAAGGTCGTGTGGGTGAATGTCACCAAGCGTAAATGAAATTACGCCGCCTCGCTGGTCTACACCGGGACCATATATCTTTAGCTCAGGAACTGACTGCAATTGCTCCATGGCGTACACGGTCATCTCACGCTCATGCTCCAAGACACGCTCCATGCCGATGGCGTTCAGGTAGTCAACAGCAGCACCAAGCCCTACCGCCTCCGCGATAGCAGGGGTGCCGGCCTCGAATTTCCACGGCAGATCGTTCCAGGTGGACTCGCGTAAGGAGACTCTGCGAATCATATCGCCACCGCCCATAAAGGGTGGCATTGCTTCGAGCAGGTCGCGCCTGCCATAAAGAACGCCGATGCCGGTTGGTCCCAGCATCTTATGTGCGCTAAAACACAGGAAGTCTACATCGAGTGCCTGGACATCGACGGGCAGGTGTGGCACACTCTGCGCTGCATCGAGTAGCACAACCGCGCCTGCTGCATGTGCCTGAGCGATCATCTGCTGTGCGGGCGTGATCGTGCCGAGCACATTCGACATGTGTGTGAAGGCAACAAGCTTTGGCTTCTGCTCTAATAATTCTTCATATACGTTGAGGTCCAGTAGACCATCTTCGCCGGCAGGAACGAACTCGAGCCGTGCACCTGTGCGCTGCGCTAAGAGTTGCCACGGAACGAGATTGCTGTGGTGCTCGATCTCGGTCAAAATAATCAGGTCGCCAGCATGGATATGAGCGTTACCCCAGCTGTAGGCAACAAGGTTAATGCTTTCGGTAGTATTGCGCGTGAAGATGACCGTTTTGCTTTGACGCGCATTAAGGAAGCGTGCGACTTTGACGCGTGCCTTTTCCATCGCCGCTGTCGCCTCTTCACTAATCTCGTAGACGCCGCGATGCACGTTGGCGTTGTAGTTCTGGTAGTAGTCGTTCATCACCTCAAGCACGGCATTTGGCTTCTGGGAACTTGCTGTGCTGTCAAGATAGACAAGCGGCTTGCCATGCACCTGTCGCGACAAAATAGGAAAGTCGCCACGAATGTCCTCGAATGTCCGAACTCCCTGCTCTGTTTCCTGTGTTAACATGCGCTTTCCTCTTTATATCGCTATAGCTACTATAATAGAATGTGTGCAACACTCCTGTACTTCGTGCAGGAGTGTTGCACACATTCTATTAGTATTCACTTAACTGTATTTCTTCGGCGCTGGACTGCTTATCGAGGCTGATTGCGCCCTCGTCAACGCCCTCGATCTCCCAGCGTTCCTGGGCGTCAACCCATGTGTCGGCCTCGCTCTCGTACTCGCCACTCATACGGCGTACGATACCGCGACGTAGGCGGATGCGGAGGTTTTCCAATGGGATACGCTGCAGTACTGGTTCAAAGAAGCCTTGTACGATGATACGCTCAGCCTCTGGACGCGGAATACCACGTACCATCAGGTAGAAGAGCTGCTCTTCGTCAATTTGACCACTGGTCGCGCCATGGCTTGCGCTAACCTCGTTCGCCGCGATTTCCAGGCCAGGGATAAACTCGGCACGTGCCTTCTTGCTCAATAAAAGACCATGTGCGGACAGGAACGATGCTGTCTGCTGGGCTTTCGGTTGAATGCGAATCATGCCGTCAAACTCGACGCGCGAGTCGTCCGTGAGCACACCCTTGACCAGTGTTTCAGCGTTGGTCGAAAGAGCGTCGTGATTGGAGAGTGAACTGATGGCGAAGCGCTGATCGTGGTCGGTGAAGAAGACGCCCACAAGCTCACCCGCGCTGCCCTTGCCCTTGAGTCCAGCACCAATATTGGTGATATTCACTCGGCTGCCAAGCTCCGCTAGCACAAACGTTACGCTAGAGTCCTGGGCAAACAGGGCGTTCTTATTGGTGATGTTCCAGATGTTTTGTCCCAGCTCTTGCAGGTTGCTATACTCGACGCTGGCAGCATTCTTTGCGAATACCTCAACGACATCGTCCACCAGAGATACTTGCTCGCCCTCAACATTAGAATTGTATTCGGTCACGAAGCGTACGCTGCTAGTCTCTTCCGCGATAATTAGCGTATGCGTGAAGATGGCCGAGCCGGGTGCGTCTAAAAGCACCTGTGAAAGAATTGGAGCTGTAATCTCTACACCCTCTGGCACGTAGAGAAAGACGCCACCACTCCAAAACGCGGCATGCAAGGCAGTATATTTATTACTCCCAACGGGAATGCAGTCCGTCATAAAGTACTTCTGCACCAGATCACCGTGTTCGCGTAAAGCGGTCTCAAGGTCGGTCAGGATGACGCCCTGTTCCTTCAAATCATCCTTGAGTTCGATGCTCACGACCGATGAGTTATGCTGAATAATCGTGCCAGAGCGCTCGTCAACCACGCTTTCTTGCTGTACCCTCTGAAGCGAGGCGGGTAGAGTATCGCCACTGCGGGTCGGCACATAGGACGTGAGCGCGTCAAACTTGAAGTTTGAGAAGGCACGCAGGGTACCAAGGTCGCCACGACGTCCAAGCGGTGCTGGCGTTTTTTCGTAGGTATCCCACGCGTGTAGGCGCTTCTGCAGCATCCAATTCGGCTCGCTCTTTCCGCGCGACAGTTCTTCAACTGCGGCGCGGGAGAAGCCGGGGGCTAGTGTGTTAAGCATTGGAAGTCACCTCTTCATCCTTCGGACGGAGCCATTCGTAGCCCTTCTCCTCAAGCTCAAAAGCAAGCTCTTTACCACCAGACTTAATGACGCGTCCATTGAACATGACGTGCACAAAGTCAGGCTTGATGTAGTTCAGCATGCGCTGGTAGTGTGTGATGAGCAGGATGCCGAGGTTTGGACCCGTTAGAGCGTTGACGCTTTCAGACACGATGCGCAGGGCGTCGATGTCCAGACCAGAGTCGGTCTCGTCCATCAGAGCGATCTCTGGCTCAAGCAGGGCCATTTGCAGAATTTCAGCGCGCTTCTTCTCACCACCGGAGAAGCCGTCGTTGATCGAGCGGTTGATAAAGCTGTTGTCAACCTTCAGGAGCTTCATCTTGGCTTGGAGCAGGGTACGGAACTCTCTTGGTGGCACGATGCTCTTGCGCTTGTTGATCTGGCCCGTTGGGTTCTCGCCCTCTTCGAGCGGCTTGTTACCCTCACGAATTGCCTCTAAGGAGCGGCGCAGGAAGTTTGCCACGCTCACGCCGGGGATGGACATGGGATACTGGAAGGCCAGGAAGAGGCGCATGCGTGCGCGGCGGTCGGGGGAGTACTCAAGGATGTTCTCACCCTTGAACCAGATTTCGCCGTCGGTCACTTCGTACTTGGGGTTGCCCATGATAACGTTGGCCAACGTGCTTTTGCCTGAGCCATTGGGTCCCATAAGCGCGTGTACTTCACCCTGTCGGACGGTCAGGTCCACGCCACGCAGAATAGGTTTACCTTCAATATTCGCATGGAGATTTTTAATTACGAGTTCTGATGCCATATCAAAAACACCTTTTCTTATATCTTTGCGGCTCTATGGGCCGTAAGATACATCTTGTTCAAAAACACTTATGATGCAGAGCGAACCTCTGGCTCCTCTGCTATGTAAAAGCCCTTTGTGCTTGGGTTAACTTGAATATCTGAAAGAGCGATGAATTGCGTTGTATCCGGCTCCGATGTCTCAGCCATCAACTCGGCCAATGTCATCCTATCCAGCGTTTGCGCAACCGCATCGCGCACCTTTGCCCACAACACCTTTGTCTTGCACGAGTCGAGGAAATTGCACACCTGCGACATCTCGCCCTCGGTCGCGCAAATCATGGGTGCGATAGGTCCTTCCAGTACGCGCACGATCTCGCCCATCGAGATCTGCTCCGGTGAACGACTCAACTTATAGCCACCATGTGCGCCACGCGTACTAACGACGAGCGCAGGTGTGGCCTCACGCAGCAGCTTGACCAGTTGCTCTAAATAGGCAAGGGGCAATCCCTCTGTCTGCGAGATATCGGTGAGTGAGCGGGGACGACCACCGTAGTTACGTGCGAGATCGACCATGATCCGTACGCCATATTCGCCTTTCGTAGAAACTCGTAACATTCCTGGTCGCTCCTCTCTAAGCCCTCTCGCAATACATCATGTTTTGCGCGGCTATCTTAATCCGACTTATTCACTAGGATATATTTTAGCACCGATGTGGAAGGGCGTCAACTGTGAAGAAAACAAACACAACACTCCCACTCTCGCGGAAGTGTTGTGTTTGTTTTCTGCTGTTATGCTGGAACTCCCGGTACTCCTACCTGTACCGAACTCGGTTCTACTACATCGGTGCGTCTGACACGTAGGAGTAATAGCACTGCGGCTATTGCCCACAGGATAAACACCGCGATTGTCCATAGGGCACTCCGGGTCAAGTTTTGGACGCCGAAGGTCGAGAAATCGACGAGGAAGTGGGCGAGGATTGCTATGGGATAGAAATGCCATGTGCGGCGATAGGCAAGCACGATCAGTGTGGCGAAGCCGAGATGGACAGTGATAGCGAGGATACGGCTGAAGCCAGTTAAGATATAGGTCCACCACGGGGCATTTAAGACATATTGAGCGGCACCTCCTAATGAGAGCGGCATATATAACGCCGTTACCAGCGTAAATATAGCGCCAAGAGCGAAGACGATTGACTCAGCACCACCATGCCCAACACCGGCCATCAATGCACCGTTTGCGGTACGATTGGCTCTCATAACGCGTCCGACGCGGAAACTGAGGTAGCGCATAGTCTCCTCACATACTGCGTAGGTGAGTGTAATCAGCGCGAGCGAGATCCATGGCAGTTTTGAAAAGAGGTAGTACCATGCAAAGAGAAAGGGAGATTGTACTACAAGGTTGATCAAATAGAAGGTTGCGGCGATAAAGAAGACGACCCACGAGACGTGAAAACGGCGGCGGAAGTAGACCGCAAGGCCAATAGGGAAAAGCAGCATGATTGCTATCTGTACCATGAAAGCAAGCCAATTGACTGTACTCATGAAGGTTGTCCTTTCTTATATCCATCCTGTTCCGGCTCGGGGTCCGGCTCAAAGATTTGTTCGACTGGTAGCCCGAAGAGACGCGCTATTTTAAATGCTAACGGTAGACTCGGGTCGTATTTGCCCGTTTCCAGTGCAGTCACGGTCTGGCGCGAAACGTCCAGGCGTTCGGCGAGATCAGCCTGCGACCAGTTGTGCATTGCCCTCAGGACTTTGAGTTTGTTATTCATCTCCATCTCCATGGATCATGCATACCTCTGCGACGCGATTGCTCCACCGATGCCCCACATGGCAACCATAAAAGGAAACACCCAGAGCAAGCTAATGTGTGGAAACCCAATAGCTTCAAGAAACCCATAGCTAAAGAATGTCAAACCGCTTACACCGAAGCTAAATGCGAGTGCCTCAAACTGAATACGACGCTGCAACTCATCCATCCGACTCATAAAACGCATAAAGGCAATAACTCCGAAAATCGCTGGAATAACAGGTGCAAGCACGAGCGGTACACGCCACCATGCATTATGAGGACTAAGATTAATGAGGGTAAGCGCGATTATGAGAATGACGACGTAAGCCGCCATCGCTAAAAAGAATTCCCTACGATATTGTCTCTCTGCTGCTTTAAGCATAGTTTTTATTTGCTCCTTCTTTGTTAACTATCCTTGTCAAAATGTAAAGTTTACTTGTCATTACTATACCTTACTATTTTCTCTTTGTCAAGTATGCTTTACATTTTGCTAAGGAAGTTTGCTAAATCTTACACTCCATGCACAATACTGACCCCATCCAGCGTGCTGGATGGGGTCAGTATTGTGCATGGAGTGTAAAGATGAACTTATTTTGCTTTTATGATGAGACTTTTGGAGCGTTGACAGACATCGATGGGCAAAGTTGAGAAAGACGAGGACGTGAACCGTAGATGACAACGTGTACTCGTGCTTGATGATCCAGAGATGATGTACCAACCATTCGCGGTACGACCAGTATTGCCTATTTTGTAGGTCGGGTTGCTATCAGTCGTATTTTGGAACAGACCAACGGCGAGTTTATATGTGCCACTAACTTTAAAGGTAATGTTTGCACTCTCTGTTGTGGTTTGACCCGGTGCCCATGCTTTCGGATTTGACCCAGTAAACCATTGTTTTTGTACAACGTTGTTAGAGCTATCGAGCAGGGCGATTGCAACACCAGCTGGTTTATAGAGGTAAGAAACACCACCATTCGCCCAGGAGAGGCTTATGTTGGCGGGTTGATTTGCCGTGATTGTGCTAGGTAGTGTGGCACTGGTTAACGTGAAATCGTAGCCCATGTGGTTCGCAAGATCATTGATTAATGAAGGTTCGTTGCCAAGCATGACCTGTGCATCATTGCCCCATTGCCCCATACCAATGTAGCTAGGTTTGCCAATCTCTACCGCCTGTCGCAGCTTAGTCCCATTCCAGTAGCCGCTTGCATTGAGCCATTGATAGCTGCCATAGAACTCAAACACTGAGGGTGCCTTTCCTTGCGCACGGGTCAGTTCGGCGCCATTGGAGTCGACAATCATACCGTCGCGTCGCATGCCGACTCCATTGTTTACTGCCCAGTCATAGGTGCCGTTATAATCCGGCGTCCCCCAAGGCGCGATGATCTGTGTGTGCTTGAACGCATCTCGATACATCTGGATATGTGTTTGCACGCCTTTGGCGCTCAGTGGAATGGAAGGGGGGATGCCGTAGACGTGCTGCTCACCCCAGTTGCCATATGAACGAACGTCGATGTAGGCAATGTTCGGGTTATTATCATAGCGTTTTGCCAGGGCAGTCAGAAAATCACGTACCTTTTGCAGGAACACAGGATCGTCCCATACCGGCTCGTACTGCATCCCCATTTTGCCCGTCAGATCATCGAAGGTAGTACAACGGACAGATTTCGCGCCATCCGCGAATACCCAACTAGGCGTCACATACTGAGTCTGGTCGGAGCTATTGGCATTCATCACACCAAAGGCAAATTGTTTGCCCTGTGCAACCCACGAATTCAAATCGTAGTCAATCATAGACCAGTTATAATGGCCTTCGGTTGGCTCGATCATTGACCAATCGTAACGTACATAGCCAACCGTTGCATAGGCCATTGTGCTTGGTGATTGATCGGATGGAGAGCCGTATAACACCCAGCCTTTGCCGGGATTTAAACGAATATCGTTACTTCTCTGAGGAGTAATACTATAATATGTTGCAGGTTTCTCTGCTGATGCAGAAGGAAGCAAAAAACATGTCGCTAAGAGCAGGAGGATGGTGGTAGTTACATATGCAGGAATGCGCTTACGTGATGTAGAGCTTGCTTGGGTCATGCATTTCTCCTGAAGCTAGATAGATGTATGGACATATATACCGCATTTCTCTTTTTCGGCATTTTTTTCAACTTCTGTAGGCACGTCTTAATTATACTGCTCTACCTGCTTTGTAGGGCAGAGCAGTATAATCAAGCCATACCACCATATCCCTACTAACCATTTTATTCGTATAGAAAAAGAATAGATAGAGAAGACAGTAGATAAAACTTACCAAAGAGGAGCAAATAGTATGTGTGGTCGTTTTACACTTACCGTGAATGCTGATGCGGTGGCGAAGGCATTTGGAGTTGCGCCAACGCTGCAGACAGGGCCGCGTTACAATGTGGCGCCGACGCAAGAGGTGGTCAGCATCTTGCAGGACGAGACAAAGCATCTTGATTTCCTGCGCTGGGGACTCATTCCATCATGGGCCAAAGAAGAGAGCATTGGCGCGAAGATGATCAATGCACGCGCCGAGACATTAGCTGAAAAACCGAGCTTTAAGCGTCTGCTACAGGGGAGACGCTGCCTGATCGTGGCCGATGGTTTTTACGAGTGGAGAAAAGAGCAGGGAGGCAAGACGCCGATGTACTTCACCCTGCCCGATCATGAACTCTTCGCTTTCGCGGGTCTATGGGATGTCTGGAAAGGTGCGGATGGTCAACCGTTGCGCACCTGTACTATCATCACCACGGAGCCGAACGATGTAGTCGCGCAGGTTCATAATCGCATGCCCGTCATCCTACCGAAAGAGGCACAGGACGAATGGCTGGACCCGCAGCAGCATGATACCCACGTCTTGCAGCAACTGCTCAGGCCATATATAACCAGCGAGATGTTTGTACATCCCGTTTCTAAAAAGGTCAATAGCCCTGCATACGAAGGTGCAGACTTGATCGCATAACGAATGCTTACGTGATGTTTTTATGACTCTCTACCGAAGGTAAAGAGCCATAAAAACATCAGTACTCTTTTAACCTTTTATCGCGCTCCACACCGTCCAGATATCCTGCTCTACGATCTCGCCCTGATGGTCTTTCAGATGTTCGCGCATTGCGACTACAAGCTCTTGTAACTCTGCATCTGTCAGATCGTGTAGGATCGAGCGACCAGTACGCGATTGAATGTCCTGCACTAATTCCTCTACATCCTGGTATGTTTGGCGCGTCTCCCATAGTTTTTGCTCCTCGATCTGCCCAAATCCCGCTTGCCGCAACGCATTGATCACATCCTCGCTTGAATGGCGGCGTGCTACATCTTTTTCGAGTAGTCTAGGGAAGTGTGTGAAGATAATGCCACGAATGTGTGTCTCGCTTGCCGGCAACATACAATCCTCTGGTGTACGATCCTGTACGATCAGCATACCTCCTGGTTTGAGGATACGACGTACTTCCGAAAAAGCTCGAACGAGGTCTTGTTGGTGAAGATGATGAATGAGCGCACGCTCCAGCACGACATCGTATTGTGCGTCGAGCAGGCCCGTACCAAAGACATCCCCTACGACAAATGAGACGTTTGTGAATGTTGAGTAGCGTTCTTGATCCGCCTCAATCTCCGCACGCGAAAAATCAACACCTGTAACATACGCTGATCCCATCTCCATAAACGCAATCGTGTAAATGCCGCCACCACAGCCTATATCAACGATATTTTTGCCGCGCACATCTATGATATGATGTTGTATGTTCTCGCGCCAATCAAGGTTAGCAGACCTCTTAGCATACGAGTAGCGATTTTCTTGCGAATGGAAGTCTATAGGCATAAAATGCGCCTCATTGGTGCCTCCACAAAAAACAGTCCATGGTAGTATATGCTACAGGAGAAAAAGAGGGAAGGTAGCAACGATGCATGTGCATCATCGCTACCTTCCCTCTTTTTTTCCTGGTAGTAGGACTACATCATTCCGCCCATACCACCCATGCCGCCCATGCCAGCAGGTGCAGCGGCTGCGCTTGCCTCTTCTGGAGAGTCGGTGATGAGGGTATCAGTGGTCAAGACCATGCCGGCGATGCTGGCAGCATTCTGTAGCGCGGAGCGTGTGACCTTGACGGGGTCAACGATACCGGCCTGGAACATGTCGACGTACTCGCCTGTGAGGGCATTGAAGCCTACGCCCGGTTTGCTGCTGCGTACCTCAGCAACGATAACACCACCATCACGACCAGCATTGTAGGCAATCTGGCGCAGTGGCTCCTCAAGAGCGCGACGCAGGATGTTGAGACCGGTGGTCTCTTCACCTGCCGAGACCTGCACAGTGTCGAGCGCGGAGATAGCAGAGACCAGGACCGAGCCACCACCGGGGACGATGCCCTCTTCGATAGCAGCGCGTGTGGCTGACAGAGCATCTTCTACACGGTGCTTCTTCTCTTTCAACTCCACTTCGGTTGCGGCACCAACCTTGATAACAGCGACGCCACCGGCGAGCTTCGCGAGGCGCTCCTGCAACTTCTCGCGATCATAGTCGCTGGTCGTGTCTTCGATCTGGGCGCGAATCTGGCGCACCCGACCCTGAACATCTTGTTCCGCACCTGTGCCCTCGACAATTGTCGTATTGTCCTTGGTTGCGCTGACGGTGCGGGCACGACCCAGATCCTCAAGTGTAGCGTTCTCAAGGCGTAGACCACGCTTCTCCGTGATAACGGTGGCGCCCGTCAGGATCGCGATATCTTCGAGCATCGCTTCACGACGATCACCAAAACCGGGGGCCTTGATTGCTACCACGTTAAAAGCACCACGCAGCTTGTTGACTACGATTGTTGCCAGAGCCTCACCATCGACATCTTCCGCGATGATGACAAAGTTTTTGTTGCCAGTTTGTAACACACGCTCAAGAATTGGCAGAATATCGGCTACCGCGCTGATTTTCTTGTCAGTCACCAGGATGAAAGGACTTGCAAGCTCGACCTCTGTACCCTCCTGGTTCGTCGCCATGTATGGAGAGATGAAGCCGCGATCAAACTGCATGCCCTCGGTGTACTCTTTCTCCATCTCGATGCCACGGCCCTCTTCGACCGTCACCACGCCGTCCTTGCCGACCTTCTCCATGACCTCAGCGATCAGTTCGCCGATTTCGCTGTCAGCCGCGGAGATGGAGGCAACCTGAGCGATCTGCTCGCGTGTCTCAACAGGCTTGCTCATGGACTTGATCTGCTCGATGACCGCATCGACGCCAGCCTCAAGGCCACGGCGCAGAATCATTGGGTTTGCGCCAGCCGCAAGGTTTTTCAGGCCCTCGGTCACAATAGCCTGAGCCAGTACCGTCGCGGTTGTAGTGCCGTCGCCGGCCACGTCATTTGTCTTGGTCGCGACCTCTTTCAGGAGTTGCGCGCCCATATTCTCAAATGGATCGGGTAGGTCAATATCACGCGCGATGGTTACGCCATCGTTGGTGATAGTTGGCGCGCCGTACTTCTTGTCCAAAACCACGTTGCGACCCTTTGGTCCAAGTGTCACCTTGACCGGATCTGCCAGCCTGTCAATACCCTTTTTCAAAGATTGACGCGCTTCTTCATTGAATTGCAATCGTTTTGCCACGATAGACTCTCCTACTACGTACTTATAAACATGAACTTAATGGACACCTTGTACGGGTCTGATTCATTCCATCCCCTTGTTTGTGGGATGGAATGAATCAGACCCGTACAAGGTGTGTTGGGCTATCGTTATTCGACGATGCCCATAATATCGCTTTCGCGGAGAATGAGATACTCTTCCCCGTCGATTTTGACTTCGGTTCCCGCGTACTTCGCGAACAGCACACGCTGACCCGCCTGTACCTCGAGTACTGCACGCTTGCCATTGTCCATAATTTTGCCAGGACCAACGGCAAGGACTTCGCCCTCCTGAGGCTTCTCTTTTGCTGTATCTGGTAGTACGATACCGCTCTTGGTTGTGGTCTCGCGCTCCGTCGCCTTTACGACCAGACGGTCGGCGAGTGGCCGGAGTCTGACACTAACTGTTGACATACGATGTTCCTCCCTGTCTATGTATGTATTTTTTTTTGGAAGGGTAGACAGCTTTGCTTGAGTAAATATTTAGCACTCTCGTCTTCTGAGTGCGAACATCCCTATAATACAACATAGTCAAAACGGATGCAAGTGGCGACAAAAATGCGCTATGGACTCCAGTTCTGATCAGAGTCCATAGCGCATTTTTGTCGCCTCTAACTTTGTAAGAGCAGTTCCTCTTCTATTTGTTGCCACACGCGTTGCTCGGCCTGTTTCAGGGTCAGCGGCTGCATAATGCCTGCGTCTTTTATGGCAAGGCTCACTCGTTTACGAAATGAAGCAATGTGTGCCTGTTGCTCTTGCTTATCTGGCACAGGTAGTAGGGCAATGCTTTCAAATGGATGGAATTGTTCGTGACTAAAGGCAAGCGCAAAAAGCTCAGCATAACTTTGGATCAATTGCTGCTGCCACGCTGAGAAGTAGTTGGAAACGGTACTCGAAACAATTAAGCAACCTGCGATCTGATTGGTATAAAGAATAGGGCACGCGATGCTGCTGCATTCCTCACCAATATCCAGCATGCGTGGATGAATGCTGCGCTCTTCGGAGAAATCATATACCATTTTAGTGTGTAACGACGTAACGGCGGCACCTGCCAGCGACTCGGCGCCAAAGAAGGTACTCCAGTGCTGTATGGGACCATCCTGTACACCGCCACTACTTTCTCGTAAGATTTCGCGTAGAGTGCGTACCTGTCCTGTACGCGCTGCTGGCATACATTGGGCTACGATAATCTCTACGTTGCCCCTTTGTGTCACAACATGCTGAAGTGCATGCTGCAGAATGAGTCGAGAAATCGACCAGAAGAGGAGCGTTGGATGCGTTGTAGTATAGGCGTTCATTACATTGGTGTAGAGCGGTAGTAAAATACGGGTGCGTTCCTCTGTAACCGGCTCAATGCCTGCTTCAAAGACTACTACCTCTGTAGTAAGCTCTGTTTCATATGAAGGCAAAAGAGTGAGTAGTTTTTGTAGCGAACGTTTATGGGGGGAAGATTCGTTATTCACCCAACGAGTCAAAGTAAGGGGATTGACACCTAGCTGGCTAGCAACACGTCTACGTTCCTCCGGCGTTCTGATGCGTATACCTAGCTGTTCTCGCCAAGTCAGCGGCTCCATTGTGGGCTGGTTCTGTTTGCTGTGTTTCATCCTATCTTTTTTCTTCCTACCAAATTCCAAAAAATTCTTGCCTGTCTATAAATTATTCTGAAATAAGAAGAATTTTAACTAGATTTCGGGTAAGAATCAATAGTAACAATTAATAATGCCAACGAGAGCTAATAGAGTCATCTCCGGTTGGCATTATTAGAGTAGGAAAGAAGAGCTTACAGGTTGTCTGTGTCTAACCTGTTAGTAGCGATACTTAAGCAAGAGTTGTACAAGACCACTTACTTTAGGCGAACCAACGCCCGTGGTTGCGTCCCAACCGGGACCAGCGTTATAACCAGGGATAACCACAGTTTTACCATTGTTATCCTGTGTGGTAAACGCGTTGTTGCCAATCGTGATGTCATGAAAGCCCCTTGAGTAGGACTTGCTCTTGAGGATGCGGTAGAACGTGTCGTTGAGGAAACCAAGACGTGTGCCAGTCGCCTGTTCCGCGAGAGCTGTGATACCCGCCCATTGTGGTGCACCCGCGCTCGTGCCTCCAATAGGGGCGATGAGTGTTGCACCACCAATGCTGACCACTATTGGTACACCTGTTAATGGGTCGGCATTATAGGCCACATCGGGTACGCCACGATAGGCACCGATGCCAGGAACACCGTTCTGGTAAGATGGGCGTGCAAAAATTGCACTGAAGCCACCACCTGTTGCCCCTGCGCCAACTGCTGACTCGTTCCAAGTTGTCTCTCCAACATAAGCGCCTGACTTGTTAGCAAGTAGTGTTGTGCCACCAACACCGGAGACAAGAGGATCGCTTGCGGGATAACTCGCGCCTTTTGCGAGGACTACAGGATTGCCAGTTTTATCACACTCGACATTAGCCGAGCCGCTGTCACCAGCAGAGACGTAGACGGTGGACTTACTGTTCTGGGCCATTGCAAACGATTTATGGAACGATTGTATTTGTGCTGCGCTAAAGCAGGTTTCACCAGCGCCTACACTCAGTGAGTATACACCGCCAAGATGCTGAGCAGTGGCGGATGCAAGCGCGTCGGCGAGTCCTTGAATCTGGCCCTTGAAGCTGCTATCGGGTGGATTCCCCAATACGAGATCAATTGTCGCACCGGGTGCGACGGCATGCGCCCATTCAACGTCAAGCGAGATTTCCTCCGCGAAACCTACCGCGTTAGGATCTCTAGGATCAAACGGTTTCAGACCTTGTGGTGCGATGATATTAAGTTGTGGGTTGGGTAGATTGAAAATTTTGTCGAAGAGTGCCAAATCTGTACGGATGGTAGGACTCTGGTAATCGTCGATGATGACGATTGTGCGTCCCTTGCCTGTGATACCAGCATTAATTAGTGGCTGAATACCATAGGCACGACGAATCTGCTGCGGGCTATAGCATAATGGAAGTTTTGTGCTGTTGAGGCACGGCAGCAAGCCTGCTGAAGATGCTTTCACAGCTTGACTCAGAAGAATAGTGTGCGGTGTAATACTTGCCTGAATACCCTGTGGTAGACTACGGGTCGCTGCGAGTGCGGTAGATTGCATCGCAACGGTACTAAATAGGACGC
>CAXTCR010000069.1:0-15842 GCA_964242555.1 uncultured Ktedonobacteraceae bacterium | reverse complement strand
TGCGGGGCTGTATCATGCTTCGTTGGTCCTTACGAGACCCTGCTCAATCGCCTTACTCAATGCCTCGGTTCGACCGGAGACGTTAAGCTTCTGGTAGATGTTGGCAAGATGAAAATTCACGGTGCGTTCGCTGACATAGAGACGTGCGGCAATCTCTTTATTGCGTAAACCTCGCGCCAATAAGCGTAGGACATCGAGTTCGCGTGCTGTGAGCGTCTCATAGGGTGGACGACTGCCTTGCCTGCCAACACGAGAAAGTAAGCGGCCAGCCAGTTGTGGCTGTACCAGGACCTCACCACTCGCCACTACACGTAGGGCTTGGGCTAGGTCATCGGGCACGATATCTTTCAAGACATACCCATCAGCACCTGCGCGCAATGTTTCGTACAGGTATTCTTCGCGGTCTTGTGCCGAGAGCAATAAAACCTTTGTGTCAAGATTGAGACCTTTGATCTGGCGTAACGCGTTCAAGCTCTGACCATTAGGGAGCTGTGAGTCCAGTAGCACAACCTGTGGGCCAAGCTCAAGCGTCTCACTGACCGCTTGTACATCGTCCGCGGCCTCGCCCACTACCTGAAGTCCTTCATAGCTATCCAGCAAACGGCGTAGTCCTGCTCGCGTTACTGCTTGCCCATCAACAATCAGGATGCGTATCGGAGTGTTTTGCGTTTGGAGCGAGGGTGCTGGCAGTGTAGAGGGTATGTCCGGCTCTGTGTACGGCAGACGGACCAGCACGCGAACTCCCTGTTCACCCTCAAGTAGGTCGAGTGAGCCGCCAAGATGTGTGAGGCGATGACGTAGGGCAATGTATGTGCGTGGTTCGCTCCGGCCATTCTCGCTCGTCTCATCGATTAATGACGGCAAAGGCAGAAAATCCTCTGTAGCTGGTGGTAGCGTACCATCGTCTTCGATGCTCATCTGCACTTCATCAGTATTGTATGTAAGGACGAGTCGAACTCGATGCACACCTGTATGATACGGGACCTGATATAATGCTTCGCGCGCTATCAGGTAGAGGACACGCTCTTTGCGGGGCGTAAGTGTATGCTCTCGCGGTCGACCTGCATCGTCGACACCATTAAACGAGACGCGGCTGGAAATACCCAGTGTCTCTGCGGTCTCCTCCACCAGCCGTGATAATGCCTCCGATAACGGTACACCCTCCAGTTCTGGCGACTGCTCATCGTCATCAGCAGTGCGTGCCACAAACAGGGCGTCACGCGCCATCTGCTCAAGCGTATTCATGCCCTCGCGCAATGTGATCAGGTCTGCCTGCTCTTCCTGCGCAAGTGCCTGTAGTGCGTTCAACTGAATGAGGAACGCGCTCAGCACCTGTATCAGTTCCCCGTGCGGCGTAGCTTGTAATGGTATTTCGTTATTCATATGTGCATTCTCTGCTTATGTTGTTGCTCTATCCTCCTATTTTATCATTGTTGTGTTGTTTTTTGTCCCTTTTTCCCATTTCTGATTAGATTGTCTCCACTCTAATCCCAAGCCCCCTTATAAACGCGACAGCCTGCTCAGGATCAATTGTCGCCCCCTTAAGCTCGTCAGAGCCAATGCGCATACCGTCAATTTTTGAGCCTCGTAAATCGGCGCCAATAAGTTTGGCTCTAGCGAAATCTGCTCGTCGTAGATCACAGTTTAGAAACGTCACACCTGATAAGTCGGCTTCAAAAAAGTTTGCCTCGCTCAGATCGCATTCCTCGAAGCGTGCACCCTTGAATTTTGTGAGTGCGAACTGCGCAAAGCTCCCTCTACACTCTTTGAAGAGTACATCTTGGAACAGACCTTCACTGCTTTGGAAGCCTGTCAGGTGACAGCCGAGTAGTTCGACGCGTGATAGCGTGGCCTCGGACCATTCGGCATTGGCAAGGTCACATGCCAATAGGCGACAATCGAGTAGCTGAACTTTTTTGAGGCGTGTTTTTGTCAGGATGACATTCTGTAAAAGGATTTGGTCAAAGGAGATGTGTTGTACCTCTCCCTCTGTAAAGTCATCGAGGGAGAGCGCAAGCCCAGTATAGTGGGCGTAATCTTGTAAGGTGTCGTCGGGCAGACCTTTTTCAAGTCCTTGCTTTGGTAAAATTGGCGGTTTTATGGCTTTCTCTTTATTGCGTTTACTCATGATGTCTTTTTCTTTGCAGGAGAGGGAAGAGAATAAACTATCAAACGTTTGTTAGGAAGAGAGGAAGCAAAAATTCATTGGACCAAACTGGTCGAATGAACGATTGCTGTGAGATTTAGGAGTACATCATCTCGACTTGGCTGAATTCTGACTCTGGCAGTTCGGGCAGCATTTCGATGAGCGGCACATCTTTTTTCTCGGTCAGGCGATTGTTCTCGTCAACGAAGACGATCTGTGGTACGAGTGCACGCACTTCCTCTTCATTGTACTGCCCGTAGCTGATGATAATGACGATATCGCCCTCGGCAGTCAAACGGGCTGCTGCACCATTGAGGCAGATAACGCCGGAGCCACGTGCACCTGCGATGGTGTAAGTTTCCAGACGCGAACCATTGTTGATGTTGACGACCTGTACTTTTTCATAGGGATATATGTTGGCGGCGTCGAGCAGGTCCTGGTCAATGGTGATGCTGCCGATATAGTTCAGGTTGGCCTGTGTGACGGTGGCGCGGTGAATTTTGCCTTTGCACATTGTACGTAGCATGCTGGTAAGTCCCTTCTCTTCCTAAAAAGACATTTTGCATAGCAGGGAAAGTATATTTTCCTCACTCTACTCTATTTAACGTCTCTTCCAATAGATTAGGAACGCGAAAACAGTGTAGAGCGAGAAAAAACATACACGCGTTAGGCTGGGTGGTCAACACCGGGTTGTGCATATGTGGCGAGCAAGGCCATACCATAAGCTTCGGCGACGCTCTGTGCATCATGCACTGCGTCGCCGAGCATGAGGCGGTACTGGCATTTCCAGCGTCGAGCCGGCCACGGGGCGAGTCGAATGAGGGTGTAAGTTTCCACGCGTTGCTCTAAGGCCTGTCGCAGTGTTACTTCGTCGAATTGGCGAATGCCGTGTTGCGCGAGTTCGTGTTGGAGCGTTTCAGGAAGCATGCAGAGTCTCGCGTATCTGGTCCAGACTCAAGTTTTCGAAGTCTGTTCGTGTAAGCTGTTTGGGGATAACGGCAAAGGGACCAGTCCAAGTTTTCGCGTGTGCTTCGAGCCAGTCAAGTACCTCAAAAGATTTCTTACGCGACTGCTCGACGATGGGGTAACGGCGTGCAGCACGGTCAAACACCTCGTGATCTTTGGTGAAGACGCTGCCATCCTCACGCACCACAACATCTATATAGAGGTCAGTATAGACAAGTTCGGACGCGGTATTTGTATAGTCGTCATTGGGTAATACCACGTCGCAGTAACCGCTGAGAAAGCCTCCCTTTTCAGTGTAGCCGACGTGGATCGTGAACCACTCGTCGCGCCAAAGGTAGGTCAGCTGATTTTTCTCGGAGATCCACGTGCCGGGTCGCCAGTGCATAGGAGTTCCGATAGGGGTCCATATGACAACATATTCATCGCTCACCGGTAAATGAGAGCCTTGCCACCCTCCCCACTGGCTCCCATCCACCAGCATTTTCCGAATGTTTGCCTTTAGCAGCATCGTTGGAAACCCTTTCTATGCACAAGAAGTGAACGTGAGCAAATAACATCGTATATATGTTATCACAAAGATGAAACAAGAACCGTTGCAATACCTCAACATTACCTTTATCCCATATATCTACTTATTACCGGCTGTGCTAGATTTTCGCTTTCTTTGGTGATACTATAACGAGTGCAAAAACAGGAAAATATACTTTAAGCTGGTAAACAATTCTTACGTAGTCTATACTCGAACAAATCGAAGGGATATTTAACGTGGCCGATTCTTCTTTATTTCGCAAAGAACCTGTTTCTTCCAATATAGAGCGTCCTGTAGAAGGGGCAACTTTCTTACCGGAAGCACTACGGACGCCTACTAAGTCAGTAAGTGGTTCGTTGCAACTCCTCTTTTTTCTTGCGAACGTGGCTATCTGGTTTGCGAAATTTCCATTTCAGCAGATCGTACTTCCTCTGCAAATTCTGGCGTTTGATGCAAGTCATAAAACTACTGATCTTGCTATCATTGCAGCGGTAGGCTCAACATTTGGCTTGATTGCTAATCCGATTGCGGGTGCTTTAAGTGATCGGACGACGGGGCATTGGGGACGCAGGCGACCGTGGCTCATAAGCTGTGGAATTCTCTCAACGACTATGCTTGTGTTACTTGCTTATGCCCCAAATCTCTGGACTGTAATTCTTGAGTGGACGCTTTATCAGATAGTAGCAAACGCAGTACTTGCAGCACTACTAGCAATCATTCCCGATCAGGTACCACTACGCCAGCGGGGAATAGTTTCATCATTCGCAGGACTTTCTATCCCTTTAGGACTGGTGCTCGGCTCCATTCTGGTTACAAAAGTACTTGGCTCTCGTGTAGCCGCCTCGTACTACACAATTGGAGCAATTTTTCTTGTAATCATTCTGCTTTTAGCACTGGTGTTGCCTGATAAAACGTTGGAAAGAAATACTCTGCCCGCGTTTAAGCTTAGTAAATTTCTTGCTAGCTTTTGGATTAGCCCTGCCAAATATCCTGATTTTGCATGGACATGGATCACACGTTTTCTCGCTATCATGGCTTCATCAGCCGTCACCTTCTATCTGCTGTACTACTTTCAAGATGCGATACACTACTCGAGTAAAGCAGCAGTGCAGGGGGTTGCGAACTTTAACTATATCTATGTAGCTGTGCTCCTCGTTGCCGCAATTGGTGGGGGCTTCCTCTCTGATAGACTACAACGTCGCAAAATATTTGTGTTCTTCGGGGGAGTAGTTATTGCGCTCTCGATGTTGTTCCTCGCCTATGTACAGACGCGAACGGGAACAATATTTGCAGCGGTGCTGTTCGGACTCGGTTTTGGCGTGTATCTTGCGGTCGATATAGCGTTGATTACACAAGTATTACCGTCAGCGAGTGATCGTGCCAAAGACTTAGGTGTCTTTAACATAGCTAATACGCTACCGCAGGTACTTGTACCGATTGTTGCGGCTCTCACAATTAATGCATTTCACAACTATACTGTACTTTTTACGATAGTTGGCGTAGCCGCATTGCTTAGCGGGATACTTGTACTTCCAATTAAAAGTGTTCGATAAAAAACCGAATATTCACGCATCCTTCATTGCATCTTGCTGTGAAGTAGGTTACTCTACTTAAAGGGATAACCTAAAAGTTACAGCCTACGTTCACCTTGTCCTTGTACGCAGAATTTCTCAACGAAATACACTGTAAGTATATGTGTCTGCCCAAAAGTACCGGAAGTTTGTGAGTGAAGAAATGAACAGCTTAAGATAGGGAAGGTAGATTTGCGCAAGGATAATGCAAAATGTATAAACTTGATGTAGCAGCATTGTTGCTCATGCTACAAGAGTTTCAACAGAATGCAACTCTCGAAACGGAGATAGCAAGCGTTCCCGCTGGACGGGGCCGTTTTCATGTGCATCTCTCACTAGCCGAGGGAAGAGTTGTTTCCTGTACTATCGAAGACGGGAATGGTCAAACGCAGCTTGCGGGCAAGGATGCTTTACAATGGTTAGAACGTCTAGGGACGTTGAGCTGGACACTGACATTACAAAAAACAACAACACCGCTACCTGCACAAACTAAACCCCTTCAGGCTCCAGCCCCTACTCCTCGCATATATGTGCCACGACGTATTGCATATGTAACGCAGGAGCAGATAAATACATGGCCGAGAAAGCATCGAATAGTTTTTGGGTTGATTGATGGGAAAAAAAGAGTCGAACAGCTCGCTGGCTTGCTATCTCTTTCTCCAAAGGAAGTCCAACAGGTGTTGGTTGATCTACAAACACGTAGACTGATTGTGATAGAGTAGCGCATTTCTATATTTTATGTACTAGAGAAAGAAAGGAGAGGCAGACTTTCTCTTTGCCAAAAGCGACGAGAAATACGTGCTATACATATATGGATACAAGGAGAATACCAGACATAGGGAGTAACTCACAAGGAAATACGAGTTGGTCGCCTGGTGCTCTGGTTGAGCAAAAACCTGCCACTCGCTTTCAGCCGCTAGAGCCATGGTTCCGACTGACCACACCTAGTGAACCGCCCGCAACGGCGGACGTAGTCCAGCGAGAGGCGGCTCGAAGAGCACGATTGACAAGTACAATCCTGCTGATTCTAATTGGCACCCTGCTCCTGATTTTGCCTGTCACAGTCACAACCACCAGTCATGTTTTGCTTCCCCTCCTATGTGTCGCGCTTGTCGTCGCCATAGTAGCGGTGGTGCTCAATCGCTTTGGCAAAGTCGTATTCGCAGGTTCACTGATAGTCACCGCGATCACCATTGCATTTATAATCTCGCTGCTTACTACGCCCGGCGGCATCGGTGCATACAACCTGCCAACGTACGATCTTTTAGTCATATCAGAACTCCTTGCCGTTTCTCTACTACCGCCAGAAGCAGTGTTTATTGTTGGTGGCATTAATAGTGTCTTTATCTGGCTTTCTCTAGTATTTGCACGCCGTGCATCGGACCTCGAAAGTCTTTTTAGGCATTCAGGATACAGCTTACTCATACGCCCTATTATTTTGCAGATTATTGTAGCGGTTGTGACATACCTCTGGGTACGCGGTACGCAACAGGCTATTCTACGTGCTGACCGGGCGGAAGTGGTTGCGTCGCTGCAGCACGCGATTGCCGAACAAGAACATACCGTTGCTCAACAGAAGCGCCAACTCGACGTGAGTATTCAGCAGATTGTCCAAACACATGCGAGAATCGCAAATGGAGATATGAGTGCACGTGTCCCATTAACAAACGATAATGTGCTTTGGCCGGTTGCTGGTTCTCTCAATAATCTCCTTGCTCGCTTGCAACGGCTGCGACAGGACTCATATGAACTGCAAAAAATTAAGGAGCAGGTGTCTTACCTTACTTCAATGGTCCAACAGGCGCAAGCAGAACAGCACCCCGTTCAATTTAAGAGAACTGGAACTGCTCTAGACCCACTTCTTCAGGAACTCAACACTCACGAGATGTATAAATAAGCCTGTACTGAAAACAAGAGCTGGAGTGAAAGGATGTCTTTCACCCCGACTCTTGTTTTCAGTACAGGCTTATTTAGTTGTAGCGCAACTATACAACTCCTTGCATGTTTTGATCAAAATGGAAATCTGTTAAATGCTTTTCGTGGTTGGCGATCCGATGCTACTTGAACAGGCACTACTCGTGGTGCTGGACAACGCCATTAAATACAATCGTTCTGGAGGACAGGTGATCGTACAAACCACTGCGCAAAATGGAAAAGCGAAACTTGTGGTGCGCGATACCGGTATTGGTATTCCAACCGAACACCTGCCACACCTCGGCGAACGCTTCTACCGCGTGGACAAGGCACGTTCGCGTGAGGCCGGTGGCACAGGGCTTGGCCTCTCCATTGCGCAACACATCGCCACCCTGCATGACGGCATACTGGCATTAGCAAGTGTTTCAGACGAGGGCACTACAGTAACGATAGAACTACCTCTGGCGCAAGGCAATATCTCTAAACCCAATGATACCCTTATGCCTGTGCAGCAGACATAAGGGTATCATTGGGTTTGGAGATATTCGTTAACTGCTTGCAGCGTAAGCTGCAAAATTTGTTAGCTGGCAACATAGCTATCTTTTTTATTTCCGCATATACTAAAGGTAATGACCGTTTTTGCTCAGGGAGTGACAATGCTGTCGCTTCTGGATGTCTATGCCGACACCCCCTTTGAGAGAGGAGCTATTGCGGAATGTCTGATTCATTCTTAGTGCACAGCGCGCAGACACCCGGCGTTGAGGGCGTCGATGCCGCGTTTCTGCAGGACCACCCATGGGTCCGTTTCTACGAGGATGGTGTACCACCTCACCTCGATATTCCTGATCGTCCCCTGACATGGTTGCTCGATACAACCGCCAGTCGCCACCCCAGTCATACTGCGATACTCTACTACGGTACCAAGCTGACGTATGCACAGTTCTCTGGTATGGCGAACCGTTTCGCGATTGCGTTGCAGCGTCTGGGTGTTAAGAAGGGCGACCGTGTAGCAATTGCGCTGCCGAATATTCCCCATTATCCTATCGCGTTCTATGGCGCCCTGCGGGCCGGGGCAGTGGTTGTGCCCACAAATCCACTCTACACTGAACGCGAAATGCAGCACCAGCTCTCCGATTCGGGAGCAAAGGTGCTAGTCATGCTCGACACGTTCTACCCTGTCGTACGCAATATTCGCAAAGAGACCGCGCTAGAGCATATCGTGTTCACAAGTGCCAGCGATTTTCTGCCACCACTGCTGCAGACGCTCTATCCATTGAGCCAGCGCAATGCCAGAAATCCAGAGCCGCGCCTGACCGAGAAAGAGCGACTGGGCGACCCATCGTTACACCTGCTGCGTTCGATGCTTGAGACGCACACAAAGGGCGGGATCGAACTTTATCACCTGCCTGTTCCAGCAACCGGAGACGATCTCGCGGTCCTGCAATATACAGGTGGTACGACCGGTCTCTCGAAGGGCGCGATGTTGACGCATCGCAATCTGCTTGCAAACGCTATGCAGACGCGCTGCTGGACGCCCAACGCGCGGGAGGCTCAGGAAATCACACTATGTGTCGCTCCATTCTTCCATTCCTACGGGGCTACCGTTGGCATGAACCTGTCGATCTATGTCGCAGCCACAATGGTGCTTGTGCCACGCTTCAAGGCGAGCGATGTAGTAAAGACTATCCGGCAGTATCATCCCACGCTCTTCCCCGGTATTCCCACGATGTACCTTGCCCTGCTGCGCGAGGTGGGCAAGCATACGGATTACCTTGGCTCGATCAAATACTGTATCAGTGGTGCCGCACCTCTGCCCGCAAAGGTGCAAGCGGACTTCGAGAATGTTACAGGTGGTAAACTGGTCGAGGGCTACGGTCTGAGCGAGGCATCACCTGTGACGCACTGCAATCCACTTACAGAGAACAGGCGCAATGGCAGCATTGGCCTCCCGCTGGCCGATGTCGATTGTCGCATCCTCGATCCCGATACAGGCAAGGAAATGCCTGTGGGCGAGATTGGCGAAATCATGGTCAAGGGTCCGAACATTATGCAGGGCTACTGGAACCGCGACGAGGAGACAAAGGCAATCTTCACTGAAGATGGCTGGATGCGTACCGGCGATCTTGGTCGACGGGATGAGGATGGCTTCTTCTATGTAGCCGAGCGAAAGAAAGACCTGATTATCGCCAGTGGCTTCAATGTCTACCCACGCGAGGTTGAAGAGGTCCTGTTCGAGCATCCAGCAGTTTCTGAGGCTGCGGTTGTCGGTGTGCCAGACGAGTACCGTGGCGAGAATGTTGCGGCCTTCGTCGTGTTGAAAGCCGGCAAAACGCCATCAGAGGAGTTAAGACGCGACATCCTGGCGTTTAGCAAACAGCGTCTGGCTGCCTATAAAGTGCCCAAGCTAATAGAATTTCGTGAAAGCCTTCCCAAATCGTTGATAGGCAAAGTGTTACGTAGAGAGTTACGAGTAGAAAAATAGTAAATGCGTATTCATCCTCCTGCACCCGCAGGGTGCAGGAGGATGAATACACATGTTAAAGGAGCAGTGCAACAGCATGGCAACCATCATCAATCAACCGACGGAGACGGGGACGGCGTTCCTGACCACGCCAATCGCGGAGAGCGCGGACAAAATATTTACGTTGGAGCAGCGCGACGAGGAGCAGCGCTGGATCGAGGAGTCGAGCGCGACCTTTGTCGAGCGCGAGGTGATGCCAAAGACCGAGGCCATCGATCACCAGGAGCCAGGAGTGATGCCTGGATTGCTCAAGAAGGCAGGCGAACAGGGCCTGTTGATGATCGAGATTCCAGAGCAATACGGTGGTGCTGAGCTTGGTCTGCTCACGGCGGTCCTGGTCGGCACAACACAAAAAGAGGCATCGTTCAGCGTAGCCTATGGCGCGCACACCTCGATTGGTTCGCTGCCTATCGTCTACTATGGCACCGAGGCACAAAAAGAGCACTACCTGCCTAAACTGGCAACGGGCGAATGGATCGCGGCCTATGCGCTGACGGAGCCGGGCGTTGGTTCCG
This sequence comes from uncultured Ktedonobacteraceae bacterium, assembly GCA_964242555.1. Classification (GTDB taxonomy): domain Bacteria; phylum Chloroflexota; class Ktedonobacteria; order Ktedonobacterales; family Ktedonobacteraceae; genus JBBQVS01. Next base: position 5,680 of record CAXTCR010000069.1, on the reverse strand, counting down.
ACGCTATGAACCTGAGCACACGTGCAGAACTCTCGCCTGATGGCAAATACTACATCCTCAACGGCACAAAGCAGTGGATCTCTAACGCTGGCTTCGCCGACATCATGGTCGCATTTGCGCGCATCGGCAACAACAAGCCATCGGCGTTTATCGTTGAGGCCAAGTGGGACGGCGTTTCAACCGGCAACGAAGAGCGCAAGATGGGTATCAAAGGCTCATCGACACGTCAGGTCTACTTCGAGGATGTCAAGGTGCCCGTTGAAAACCTGCTCGGCGAAATTCACAAGGGCTACAAGATCGCCTTCAATATTCTGAATATTGGCCGTTTGAAGCTCGGTGCTGGTACCGTTGGTGGTGCACGCTCAGCCCTTAATATGGCTGCGACCTACACAACGGAGCGCAAATCGTTCGGCAAGCCCCTGCACAACTTCGGCATGATTAAGAAGAAGCTAGCACGTGTCGCAGCCGAAACCTACGCAGCAGAGAGCGAAGTTTTCCGCACGGCAGCGAACATCTCGCGTGTCCAGCAGACGTCTGGCGACAACACCGATGCCATGTTCAAGGCCGTCGAAGAGTACGCCATCGAAGCCTCTATCGCCAAGGTGCATGGTAGTGAGACGCTAGCTCTTGCCGTTGACGAGGGCGTACAGATTTTCGGTGGTTACGGCTTTATGCAGGAGTATCCCATCGAGAAGGCGTATCGCGATGCCCGTATTCAGCGCATCTTCGAGGGCACAAACGAGATCAACCGTCTCGTCGCGGCTGGGACGCTGTTCCGTCGCGTGTTGGGTGGCAAGCTCGATCTGATGAACAAGTATCCTGAGATTGAGCAGCGTGTCACTTCAGGTCAGGCTCCCGACCGCGCTGGCGAGACGGTTCCCGCCGAACTACGCGATGCTGTGAACGCCGTCGAGCGCTTCAAGGACATAACGGTTTACGCCGGCATGAAGATTGCTATGAAGTACATGCAGGCACTTGAGAGCGAACAGGAATTTATTGACTACCTTGCCAACCTGCTGATCGACATCTACGCAACGGATAGCGCGCTGGGACGTGCGATTCAGGCCGTGCATCGTGGCGACGAGAACAGCGCGACACATGTCAAACTGGCCCAACTCGCCACATGGCTCGCCTTCTCAAGAATGCGAACCAACCTTGAGCAGATGATTATGACCTACACCGAGGCCGACAGTGTAGAGCAGGAACTGGAGCGTGTCCGCACCTACGTCGGCGACTACAAGCTCAACGGCGTCGCCGCCCAGCGCGAGATCGCCGAACTCGTCGTCGAGAAACAGGGATATCCTCTGTAAAACGTCGTAGGGACCGATTTATCACGTCCGTGCGCAACCCAGACGCGAGTGTCATGTAACCTGTAGGGACCGATTTATCACGTCCGTCTCGTGTCTTGATGTGCTAACACGGACGTGACCAATGCCGTCCCTACAGGTGAATTGTTCCAAATCGTTGCAAGGAAGCGAGGAATATCCTATGAGCCTGACTGTTTGTCCGGCAGCAATTGTCCTAGCACCTGTCGAGTTGGTGTGGGAACTCCTCGATAATCCTAGACAGCTCGATCAATGGGCTGGTGGCAAGGTACAGTGGGTTGAGTCTGAAGGACCTATGACGCCGGGACAACGTTTTAGTGTAAAAAGCAAGGCGCTTGGGCGTTCGTGGGACGCACTCTTTACCGTCAAAGAAGTGGATCGAGATAAGCATGTCCTGCAAATGAATGTTGCGTTTCCACTTGGAATGACTCTACATCAACGTCTCATGACTACTCCTATCAACGCCACATCGTGCCGGCTGCAATATGGCTGAGAGTTTGTTTTTCCCCCAGGTTGGTGGGGCAAGTTTCTCGAAACATTTGGTTCAAAATCGTTTGAGGCGAGTATTGAAGATTCGTTGCAGCGGCTCAAACGGGCAGCAGAGAAGCGTTTTTTACTCTCAAAGGAGATGACATAATCATGGCAGAAGCAGTAATTGTGAGTGCGGTCCGCACACCGATAGGTCGAGCGAGCAAAGGTGTCCTTAAGGACATGCGCGCCGACGATCTGGCGGCGGTCGCGGTACGCGGCGCATTAGCAAAGGTGCCACAGCTCGATTCCTCGTTGATTGAAGATTTGATTTTTGGCTGTGCCTTTCCAGAGGGCGAACAGGGTATGAACATTGCGCGCATCATCGTCGCGCTCGCTGGTCTGCCCGAAACCGTGGCGGGCACGACCGTTAACCGTTTCTGTGCCTCGGCCCTGCAAGCATTCAACATGGCGGCGCAAAACATTATGCTGGACCTCGGCGATGCCTATATCGCGGGCGGTATCGAGAATATGTCGCGTGTGCCAACGGGCGGCTTTAATCCCTCGTTCAATCCACGTCTCGTGCATGCCGATAAGAATGGTCGCGTCTCGCCCGCCTCGCCCGAAGTGGAGGAGTATGGCTATTCCAGCTACCTGCCGATGGGCATTACCGCCGAAAATCTGGCGAAGGACCACAATATCAGTCGTGAGGACCAGGATGCCTTCGCGCTCCGTAGTCACCAGCGCGCTGTTGCCGCCATCGACAATGGCACCTTTGCCAAAGAGATTGTGCCCGTCACACTTCCTAATGGCAATGTGATGACAACCGACGAGGGGCCACGCCGCGATACCTCACTGGAGCGTCTGGCGTCACTTGAACCCGCATTTCTCAAGGGCGGTACCGTCACGGCGGGTAACTCAAGCCCACTGAACGACGGCGCAGCGGCAATCGTCGTGATGTCGGCGGACAAGGCGCGTGAACTGGGCATTCAACCATTGGCGCGTGTAATCACCATGTCGGTTGCGGGTGTGCGTCCCGACATCATGGGCATTGGCCCGGTGCCTGCGGTCAAGAAGGTCCTGCAGCGTGCCAAGATGCAGTTGAGTGATATCGACCTGATCGAGCTGAACGAGGCGTTCGCGGCCCAGTCGCTGGCGGTTATTCGCGACCTGCAGCTTGACGAGGACAAGGTCAACGTGCATGGTGGCGCGATTGCGCTGGGCCATCCACAGGGCTGTAGTGGTTCGCGCATCGTTGTCACCCTGCTCAACGCGCTGCAGACGCATAACAAGACAACGGGTATGGCGACGCTGTGCGTTGGCGGCGGACAGGGCGTCGCGACGATCATCGAGAGGTTGACCTAGCCATGTTGTACGAAATAAGAAAAGTCGCCGTTCTTGGCGCGGGCGTCATGGGCGCGGCAATCGCGGCCCATCTCGCCAATGTCGGCATTCCTTCGCTGCTGCTCGATATTGTGCCGCCCAATGCCACAAAGGACCGCAGCATCGTCGCACGTACCGGTCTGGAAAAGGCGCTCAAGGCGCGGCCCGCCGCATTTTATAGCAAACGCAACGCATCGCTTATCACCGTCGGCAATATCGAGGACAATCTGAGTGATATCGCTGGTGTTGATTGGGTGATCGAGGCCGTGATAGAGCGGCTCGACATCAAGCATAGCCTGTACGAAAAACTCGAGACGGTGCTGCAACCGAACACCATCATCACGTCGAACACATCAGGCCTGCCTGCACACTTGCTGACGGAGGGACGCAGTGAAAACTTCCGGCGCAACTTCCTGATTACGCACTTCTTCAATCCAGTGCGTTATATGAAGCTGCTAGAGATCGTGCCCGACGTGGATACCAATCCTGAACTGTTGACGTTCTTCAGCCAGTTCGCGCAAGAGAAGCTTGGCAAGGGTGTGGTGCTGTGTAAGGATACACCAAACTTTATCGCGAACCGCATCGGCGTCTATGGCATGCTGTCGACCATTAACCGTGCCTTGAGCGAGGGCTATACAGTCGGTGAGGTTGATGCAATCCTTGGACCACCGATGGGTCGTCCAAAATCGGCTATCTTCCGCACCTCCGATCTTTCAGGTCTGGACACAACGGTGCATGTCGCCGACAACCTGTATCAAAACGCCCCGGACGACCCACAGCGTGAGACCTTCCATGTACCACAACTGATGCACGATATGATTACTCGTGGCATGCTCGGCGAGAAGAGCGGGCAGGGTTTTTACAAGCGTGTTAAGGGCGAAGACGGCTCATCGACTATTCTGGAATTGAACTTCCAGACGATGGAATATGAGCCGCAGCAAAAGGTGCGTTTCGCATCCATTGGGGCGGCCCGCAATATCGAAGACCCACAAGCGCGAGTTCTTGCGCTGTTACAAGGCGATGACCGTGCCGCTGTACTGGCCCGCGAGACAACAGCTGATTCGCTCATCTATGCCGCAAGGCTTGCTCCTCAGATTGCGGACAGCGTGGTCGCGGTAGACGAGGCGCTGCGCTGGGGCTTCAACTTCGACATGGGCAGTTTCGAGACGTGGGACCTGCTGCTGCAACATCCCGAGGCGCTGCAAAAAGTATTCGAGGGACGGGACATCGACGATATCGAACTCCTACAGCGCGTCAGGAGCAAGGGGCAGGGTACGTTTTATATTGGCGAAGTGGGGCAACGCCAGTACTTTGACTTCCATACCGATAGCTACAAGCCTGTACCGGTGCCGACAGGGGCCATTGTGTTGGATGCGGTCAAGGCCAACAAGAGCAATGTCGTGCTCGATAATGGCTCGGCCTCGCTGCTCGACCTCGGCGATGGTGTTGGTTGTGTCGAATTCCACACCAAGCTCAATTCGATTGACGAGGGCATCATTGAGATGTTGCGCTATGCCGTCGAAGAGGGTCAGAAGCGGTTCCGCGCTCTTGTTGTTGGCAACGAAGCAGCTGATTTCTCGGCTGGTGCCAACCTCTTCCTGGTGCTGATGGGAGCGCGGCAGGGCGAATGGAAAATGCTTGAGGGGGCCATTAACGGGCTACAGCAAGCACACCAGTTGCTTAAGTACAGTCCGATACCAGTTGTCGCGGCACCAGCTGGTCGCGCCCTTGGCGGTGGCTGTGAGATCATCATGCACTGCAACGCCACCCGTGCCTATGCTGAGTCTTACATTGGCTTAGTCGAAACGGGTGTTGGTCTGGTACCTGCGGGCGGTGGCTGTAAAGAGCTATTGCTGCGACACGGTGCGGATGTGGCGTCACAAGTGGCAAGAAAGACGGGTGGTCCATTCACCCCTGCGCGCAAAGCCTTTGAGACTATCGCCTTCGCGACTGTCTCAACCAGCGCGGCAGAGGCGCAGGAATTGCGTTTCTTACGCAAAACCGATAAGGTGACGGTCAACCGCGATGTGCTGCTGCGCGACGCCAAGGCCGACGCGATTGCGCTCGCGGAGGCGAAGAAGGCAGGTACATGGCAACCGACCCAACCACAAATGCTGGTACTACCAGGACCCGGGGCGCGTCTGGTGCTTGAGCAGCAGGTAGAGAACCAATTGCTCATGGGCCGGGTAAGTGAGCATGACGCGGTTATCGCGAGTGAGCTTGCCCGCGTGCTCACAGGCGGTGATACCTCGCCTATTGCTCCGGTCAGCGAACAGTTCGTGCTCGATCTCGAACGCGAGGCTTTCCTGAAGCTTTGTGGAATGGAGAAGACGCAGGCGCGCATGGAGTCAATTCTGCTGTCAGGGAAACCGTTGCGGAATTAGATATAAAGGGGAGATCGAAGCAGGACGCCCACAAGAGGAACGTCCCCATAAGCGTTACCGTAAGGCTCGACTGGGGACCAGGGCGCCCGCTGCCTGTATCATTGCCCGAATGCGGCTCGG
>CAXTCR010000068.1:0-15850 GCA_964242555.1 uncultured Ktedonobacteraceae bacterium | reverse complement strand
AACGTCAAAAGGCATAACCACCTGTACGGGCCTGCATTCCATCACGCCCTATCCAGCAATTGTTTCTCTCAAATGCAACACAAAACGTCCCATCAATCCTCTCTCCTCAAAAACAAATCGCAGCAAGGATAAAACCGCTGTAGGGGTCTAATTCCATTACACCCTGTTCGGCGATACACAATCTCGACCATCATAAGAAACCATCCAATCAATCCTCTCACACCACCCATCGTCCTTATCACATCTACCCCCAATAACACCGCTCCCTTGATTTATCGCAATTCATCGGTTATACTCACTACAGTAAACCGCATCCTATCCTCTACGTAACCCTTCATCCGTCATCCCTCAATCCAACCCTCTAGGAGAACCACCAATGAACCCAATCCCCCTCGACACCCTGCTTGCCAACAACGAACCTCAACAACTCGAAACCTCCGAATTCATCCCCAACCTGTTGCCCATCGGCCTCACCCTCCTTTACGGCCCTCACCACAGCGGCAAATCCTTGCTCTCACTCCACCTTGCCCTCTCTATCGCCCTTGGTGAACCCGCCCTCGGCAACCTTCCCACAAACGTAACAGGTGTCCTCTACCTCGGACTTGGAGACACCCCACAACGCATGTATGCCCGCACCCGCAAACTCCTCGCCAACCGCCGCGCACCAGCCAACTTTACCTGGACGAACACCCTCACCTCCTCTTCCGGTACCGATCCAATTGCAGTCCTCGACCTCTGGCTCTCCGACCACAAGGATACGCGCCTCGTCATCATTGACTCTCTTCAGCAACTCAAGCCCACCTCTCCACTCACTCTCTCACAAGAATACGCCCTTCTCCACGAGCTAAAAACTCTTGCGGACCGTCGTCGCATCGCCATCCTCGTAACCTACCAGCTCACACCCAAAACTATCCGCTCCTTCCCCGACACCCAACCTGCGACCGCCTCCCTTGCAGACACCATCCTCATTCTGAAGCGCACGTACGGTCAGCCCGACGCCACTCTCTATATCGTCGGCAATAATTTGCCTTATCAAGAACTCGCCCTACAGCTACCCACCGACACCCTGTGCTGGACTCTCATCGGTCCTGCTGCCGACCACCGCCTCTCCCAGGAACGCCAGGACATCCTCGCCCTCCTCGAAGAACATCACTCCGTTCCCCTCACCCCCAAAGAAATCGCCGCCCTGCTCCACAAAGACCCGCGTGCCATCACCAAACTCCTCTTCGACATGTCCCACGCTAACCAGATCCGCGTCATCTCCCGAGGCAAATACACCACCCTCAAACCCGACACCCCTCCCAACCGTTTCACCTTCTTCGGTAATAATAGTAATGTTTGGAATATCAGTAATAATCACAACACCGGTAATGTTGGGGAGCAGGGTACAAACCCGCCCAATGAGGCTTGAACCTTTTAGCATAATAATTGGAATATTGGTAATATTAAGGCAGTTTCTTCGTAACCCGCTTCTTATGCTGTGCACTTCCCCACATCCCCCCTAACCAACCCAGCGTTGAGGCTAACAGGAGACCACCGCCGAGCAGGTAGAGCAAACCAGTCCACGGCGATTGCGTCGTTGCAGTAGAGAAATGAGGATAGGCAGGTTGTATAAGTCCCCATGCACGGGCGAGTTCGTTCGGAGGAGGTAAGCTACCTAGCTTCTGTGCACGTGTCGTATCTGCCTCAATACGTTGCGCAAGCAGAATGAAGAGACCGAGATACAGAATCACCCAGAACATGAGCGTACTGGTGATGCCCGCCCACATACCAGACCAGCTGCCACGAAAAGAGCTTCCACCACGGCGCGTCGTCATAAAGCCCGCAAAGGCGTAGAAAAGAAACCCGACAAGCGTGGCAAGATAGAAAGAAGCCTCTTTCCTTATGAGCAGCACAAGCACAACAGACAGCACCGCCTGTATCAATCCAAACAAGCACCCCTGCCCAAAGGATGTTGGTAGCGGTTGCGCGGACGTAATAGCAGATTGAGGCACCATCACATAGCCTGTCGGCACTGACGGCATAGCAGGTACCACAGGGTAAGCTGGCGTTGCTTGCGAACTTCTCACAGGTTGCTGTGGCACAGCGGCATATGCTCGTGTAGGCGTTGCTTGTTGTGGCATAATAGGCGCACTGTATGGCGATGGTAGGGATAGTCCAACAAGCGTCGTATCGTTATGAGCATCAAAGGCAGGTTGACGTAGAGCTTGCGCAAACTCTTGCATCGTGGCGAAACGCTCGTCAGCATGAATTGCTAACGCTTTAAGCAGAGCACGCTCCACAGAAAGCGAGAGCGTTGGATTCAACTGGCGCGGCGGAATAAGCTCGTCCTGCACACTCCGCTGCAGAGCTGTCGGCGGCAAGCGGTTCGTCAGGAGCAAGTACATCGTAGCGGCCATTGAGTAGATATCCGTTTGTGGCCCTGTCTGCCCTGTATACTGCTCAATAGGACTGAAGCCCTGCGAGACAGCGCGCTTCAGAGAGTTCGTTCCATTGCTATGAGGATCATAGAGCTTGGTCAGTCCAAAATCGACAAGCACCGTCGCCTGCGTGGGCGTCAGAATAATATTCGCGGGCTTAATATCACGGTGTATCACTGCAGGCTTGCGGCTATGAAGTTCCTGCAAAACGTCCATGATTGGAAACATCCATGCCAGCACCTCCTGCTCGTCACACGGCCCCTGCTTGGCTCTGTGTGGCTCTTGCTCTCCCAGACCCGCCATGTGACGACGGACAATACGGTCTTTCAGCAGGTGGAGCAAGTCTTGCCCCTCAATCAGCTGCATTACAAGATAGAAACGACCATTCTCCTCAAGTGCATCATACACCTGCGGCAAATGCTCGCTCTTTACCGTGAAAAGGACACTTGCCTCCATCAACGCCTGACGACGAGAAGCCGGAGTCACATCATAGGTCTCTTTAAGCGCACAGGGACGATTGCCCTCGCTCCGATCAATAGCACGATAAACAGCACCAAAGCCCCCGCTATTGATGAGTGACTCTATGACATAGTTGTTTCCAATGACCGTTCCCGGTGGTAATGCGACTGGCAAGCCCATATGGGGAGATATCCTTCTTTCCAAACATCCTATCTACTTCTACACACGTAATTACGTGCGAATCGTCAAGAATGTTGGAAACAATGTATATGGTAGGGGCGTTCTCCCCTTGCGGGCGCCCTATCTCACTCGCAACCGCAATCAAAGGATTGATATGCGAGACCAGAAAGTCCGAAGTCGTCTCGCCCATCGCGGTCGTCAAAATTTTAATAATCCAGAAATAAATTGTTACCTCTGGCACCTTTTTCAGCACGCGAAAGGCGAGCGAAGACAAACGGGTAGGCGTGTCTGAAATAGGAGTCGAACTTGGTGGTAAAAGATTACTCATACATATACTTTTCCTATCAACAATATAAAATGTTTATGTTCTTACCTGTCATTATTTATCGTAAATACTAGCACAACTTGCTCCTGGGGACAAAGCGAACTCATCTCCATTAGTACTGCTGATACGAATAGGAAAGACCTAGCGAGAAATAACTTTTTGCCGACGTATGTATATAGACAACGGCGCATGTATCCAGGCGAGTGAAATAAAGTAGTTCTACCTGTTTGTTGTTAAGATATGCTAGTTGCAATCATGTGCTTGTATGATACAATAAGCCGAGATTGAAAAATCTACGTATGTGTTGCAGAAGAAGAGAGTAAGCACTTGGAACGAAATGTGATGTTTGATGCAGACCGTGACCGTGACAAGGCGGCTGACTCAGAACGCGATACGCTACAGGACGCCGATCTGAGTAACCTGGCGCAAAGCGACAGTCTACGCCTTTACCTGCGTGAGATTTCGCGCATTCCTCTCCTGAACGCGACCAATGAGTCGCGTTATGCGGAACGGGCCGAGCGAGGAGAAAAGGAAGCAAGGGATCATCTCATCGAGGCTAACTTACGCCTGGTCGTGAGTATTGCGAAGAAATATGTTGGTCAAGGACTCTCTCTGGAGGACCTGATCGGTGAAGGCAACATCGGTCTTATTCGCGCTGTCACTAAGTTTGACTACAAGAAAGGCTTCCGCTTCTCCACCTACGCGACCTGGTGGATTAAGCAGGCCATTACTCGCTCCATCCTCGAAGGTACACGCGTTGTCCGTCTCCCCGTCTATATTATGGAAGAGGTGATGCGGGTAAAACGCACCACACGCCAACTCTATCAAGAGATGGGACGCGAACCCACACCAGAGGACATTGGCGAACGCCTTGGCATGCCTGCCGAGCGCGTGAGCGAGTTACTGATCTGGGCGGAGAAGGTCTTCTCGCTCGATGCACCGCTCTCCGAAGAGGAAGAGAATACGCTTGGCGACATCATCGAAGACGTGCGGGAGCGTGGACCAAGCGAGATCACAGACCAGCACCTCTTGCGCGAAGAGATTCGCAAGGTGCTGAACCAGCTTACCCTGCGAGAGCGACAGGTGATCGAGTTGCGCTTCGGTCTGGTAGACGACCATGACCACACCCTTGAGGAGGTTGGCAAAAAGCTCAAGGTGACACGCGAACGCGTGCGCCAGATCGAAGAACGTGCGATCCGTAAGCTACGTCACCCACAGGCAAGCCGCATCCTGAAAGACTATCTCGACTAACGACAGCATTCCTTAAGAACGTATTCTGAAACTGGATGCTTGCGTCTAGTAGGGTAGTCCCCTGCCGCATTTGGGGATTAATGAAGGCAGTGGGCCGTCCGTCTGGTTTCTTAAAACAAACAAGAGAGCATGCAGCGTCGCATAATGGTACTGCATGCTCTGTTTCTCTCCGAAATTTTCGGTACCTTCTGGTGACATACACTATTTGCGTAGTCGTAATACGTTTACTCTTTAAGAGGTTTAGTTAGGAGTTGTCGGGGCATACGAAGTTCTGAGGATGTATAGACATGAACGAATTAGCTGGCCAGAGCCTGGGCGGATACCAGTTGGAAGAAGAGATTGGGCATGGCTCCATGGGCGTTGTGTACCGGGGAAAACAGATCGCACTTGGCCGCGAGGTCGCCATTAAGGTTTTGCCAACAGCACTTGCGCGAGATGCCTCCTACGTGGCGCGTTTCATCCGCGAGGCTCAAATCATCGCCGGACTGAATCACCCCAATATTGTACATATTTATGATGCGGGACAGCAAAGCAAACTCCTGTATTTCGTCATGGAATACGTGCAAGGTCCCACGCTGGCTAATCTGCTTTACCTCGACGGGAGTATTCCGCAGCACCTCGTACTTGAATATGGCGCGCAAATTGCCGACGCCCTCGACGCTGCCTACAAAGAGCGCAACGTCATTCACCGCGACATTAAGCCCGAGAATTTGATGTTGAACCGCTGGGGTAAAATCAAGGTGATGGACTTTGGTCTAGCACGTGCCACCGGTCATCAACCAATTACCGTCGCCAAAACGCTGGTCGGCAGCATTTATTATGCATCCCCGGAGCAAATATGGGGCGATACCCTTGATAATCGCAGCGATGTCTACGCACTTGGAGTTGTCCTGTACGAAATGGTTACAGGTCAACGCCCATTTACCGGGCGCTCAATGCCTGAACTCACACAGGCCATCATCTCCGGTTCGCCCCCTGCACCAACGACCCTGAACGAAGAAATATCACCAGAACTAGAACGGGTCATTCTTACGGCAATGGCGAAAGAATGCCAGGATCGCTACGAGGATGCTGGACTGCTGGCACGCGACCTACGAGCACTACAAACCTCTTCCGCATATTCGCTTCCATCCAGCAATACAATAACAAATCAGGGAAAGCGTGTTACGCTACAGCCTCCAAAGCGTCCTCAAGCCCAAAGACCAGTCTATGAAGACATTATTGTACCTGTCTTGTCACCCATATCGACGGATGCAACTACTTCACCTCAGCCAGATACCCCATCAGAAACTCCTTCAACAAATACTGCTAACCGCCAGAGACTACCAATGATTATTTCATCTAGCCCTCTTGAGGAGCAAGCAACACTCAAGACGAACTCGACTCCCTCAGAGGGAACAAAACGCAGATTCTGGACGTGGGTCCAAAGCTTATTTCATAGTTCACGAGTATGATAGAGTTGCACGAAACTCCTTCTAGCCCTATACTAGTAGAAATCATAAATTGGTGAAGAGACGGTGGCTGTACGGGTCTAATTCTATCATGCCCCGCTCCCACGTCACTCCCATAGGTGTTATTGATTGTCAGGAGTAGAGCAAGGATGAATCCTACGCAGGTTACTATAGGGGTTGCGTTTGTTGCGGGCTTGGTGTCATTTCTTTCCCCATGTGTTTTGCCACTTGTGCCGATATATCTAGCGCAGCTCGTGGGGCAAAGCGTCTATCAATCGGTCGAGGAGAAGCACGCACGCCTCGTTACATTTACCCACGCTGCCCTCTTTGTGCTTGGCTTTACGCTTGCATTTGTCGCACTGGGCGCAACAGCAAGCACATTAGGCAGTTTCTTGCGGGAACAACAATTTCTCCTGCGGCAAATTGGGGGTATCCTGCTTATCCTTGTCGGGCTGCATCTAACAGGACTACTTAAAATTCCCCTACTGTACTGGCAGAAGCGTTTTGAGTTTCGTCCTTCGAGACCCAGCTATTTTGCCTCTGTACTTACCGGCATCGTTTTTGCCATTGGGTGGAGTCCATGTGTAGGACCAATTCTTGGAGTTATCCTGGCGTTAGCCGGGCAAGCGGCGACGCTGAAACAGGGCGTGTTGCTCCTGCTGGTCTATTCGCTCGGCTTGGGTGTGCCATTTCTCCTGTTAGGACTGGGGTTAAATGGAGTAAGCCGGGTTTTGAAATGGCTAAAACCACATTTAGGAAAGATTGAGATCGGGACGGGCATTCTAATGATCGCGGCTGGCATTGTGATATTTTTTAATATGCTGCTTCAGTTCAACACCCTCTTCCATTTTGGAGCACTGCTATGAGCACCCTACCCTCAGCACAATCCCATCGGAGCAGGCATTCGAGGCGCGTGTTTACCCTTGGCATTGTAGGACTCTCGCTTGCAGTGCTTGCCACAGTACTCTTTTTTCCAGGAACATCCCTGCTCAATCGTATGAGTTGGCTTGACAGCGGAATATGCGCCCAGTTCGCCTCGCATTCGTTTTATCCGGGGGGCGAGAGATTGCCGCTTTGTGCACGCAATACCGGCATCTACCTAGGTTTTCTTGTGACCCTAACAACGATCTATGGAAAGGGTAAGGGACGTGCCCAGCAACTTCCACGGTGGCCACTGTTTATCGTACTCCTCACAGGTGTAACAGTCCTTGCGATTGATGGCATCAACTCATTCTTGCTGGACGTGGGCATGAGTCATCTCTATACCCCAAATAATCTGTTGCGGTTAGCAACAGGCTTGATAACAGGCCTAGCAATGGCCCTACTGCTGCTGCCAATGCTGAATCGCTTACTATGGCGTGGTTATACCGCGATGCGTAGTGTTGCATCCTGGCAAGAGCTGCTTTTGTACGTTCCAGCACTTGTGGTGTGCTTCTTTATCGTTGCCTCACAAAACACGCTGGCCCTCTATCCCATTGCGCTCCTCAGCACAGGTGGACTAGTGTTTGTTTTAGGAAGCTTAAACCTGATTGTGCTTGTTGGCGTGAGCAGACGCGATGAGACGTTCGAGCGATACAACGAACTTTTGCCTTTTCTAGCCATAGCACTAGTTTTAGCAATTGGGGAGATGCTGCTGCTGGCACAGATGAAGCTGACGCTTCTTCATGCACTCGGTCTATAGACAGAGGAACGAAGAAGCGTTAGCGACCATCTAGCTCCATGCGCATTTCTCGCTCAAACTCGGCATCAATGACGAGCGTACCACTACGCGATGAATGGAACATGTGCATGACCTTTTCACGGAGGTATTCGGGGGCACGCTCCGTAGCACAATGCTCGTGAATGAGTCGCTTGACCTTCATATCGAAATGGAAACGACAGTCGCACAGTTTACACGTCTCAAGGTGCTGCTGCACAATAACAATTTCTTCATCGCTTAGCTCTCGGTCGATGTAAAGATGAAGGCGAGCTACGACCTCAACGCAATCCATACAGTCATCCATATGCTTTCTCCTACACAGGTGCATCATCTTCTATGCTCATTCTAACATATTGAAGCTGGTGTTATATTCCATGCATGTTCGTGTCCACAGCAAGATAGAATCTTCTTGCGTATCTGTGTGCTTGTCCAACGAGTTTATAGCAGATGAACCGGCCCACCTCAAATGCTATAAAAATGGTCCCCACAAAACCTCTTGTTTCATAGGGACCACGTTCACGGCATCCAATAACTGATTTATCGCGTATATAATGGAGTTACTCGCCCAATGAGAGCACTGCCATGAATGCTTCCTGTGGGATCTCTACATTGCCCACCATCTTCATGCGCTTCTTGCCCTCTTTCTGCTTTTCAAGCAGTTTGCGTTTACGAGAGATATCACCACCATAACACTTGGCAAGCACGTCTTTACGCATGGCCTTGACGGTCTCACGCGCGATGATCTTGGAGCCAATAGCCGCCTGAATTGGCACCTCGAAGAGTTGACGCGGAATCAAACTACGCAGTTTCTCGGTCAATGCACGCCCCTGATAGTAAGCTTTATCTCTATGAATAATCAGTGACAGCGCGTCAACAGGATGCCCGTTGACAAGAATATCAAGCTTCACAAGCTCGGATGATTGATAACTGCCAAAGTTGTAGTCAAGTGAGGCATAGCCCTGCGTACGCGACTTCAGCTGATCGTAGAAGTCGATAATAAGTTCGGCCAGCGGCATATCATAAGTGAGCAGCACACGCGTAGCCTCGATGTATTTCATCTCTTTGAAGATACCTCGACGCGTAATCACAAGATCCATGATGGTGCCGATATAGTTAGAGGGTGCGAAGATGGAGATATCCATCATAGGTTCCTCGATTTCTGCGATCTCGTTCTGCAATGGCATCTCTGATGGGTTATCGACCTCGACAATATCGCCGTTGGTTTTCTGAACGTGATATTCTACGCTTGGCGCGGTGGCAAGAATGTCCAGGTTGTATTCGCGCTCGATGCGTTCCTGAATGATCTCCATATGCAATAGGCCCAGGAAGCCACAGCGGAAGCCAAAGCCTAGCGCATTCGAGGTTTCCGGCTCATAGAACAGTGCGGCATCGTTCAAGCGCAAGCGGTCTAGTGCATCACGCAGAAGCGGGTACTCATTGCCATCAACAGGATAGAGGCCAGCAAACACCATTGGCTTTGCAGGTTTGTAGCCCGGCAACATCTCGACTTCGCCTAGTGCATTGGGCACGGTCACAGTATCACCGACGCGGCAATCTTTGACATTCTTGAAGCCAGTTGCGATGTAGCCGACCTCACCTGTCGTAAGTTCATCGGTTGATGTGAGGCGTGGGTGAAAGTAACCTGTCTCAAGGATATCGGTTGTGCTGCCCACTGCCATCATTGAGACGCGCTCATTTGTGCGCAGCTGACCATCGACGACACGTAGGTAGGCGATTACACCTTTGTAGGCATCGTAGTGCGAGTCAAAGACCAGCGCCCGTAGGGGCATATCTGGATCCCCTTGAGGTGGGACGATTTGTTTAATAACCGCTTCGAGAATGTCCTGCGTGCCGATACCCTCTTTAGCGGAGGCAAGAATACACTCATCGCCCGGAATGCCAATCACATCCTCCACCTCTTTTTTCACCTTTTCGGGATCAGCACTGGGCAGGTCAATCTTGTTAATGACTGGAATGATGGCAAGATCGGCCTCCAGCGCAAGATAGAGATTGGCAAGCGTCTGGGCTTCGATACCCTGTGTTGCGTCGATAACGAGCAGGGCACCCTCGCACGCAGCGAGGCTGCGCGACACTTCATAGGTGAAGTCGACGTGTCCAGGCGTATCAATCAGGTTCAGTTCGTATTCTTCACCATGCAAGGCAGTGTAGCGCATGCGGACAGCCTGAGCCTTGATAGTGATGCCCTTCTCGCGCTCTAGATCCATCTGGTCAAGCGTCTGCTCCATGAGTTCGCGCTTAGAAACGGTGCCGGTGTATTCCAGGAGCCGATCGGCAAGCGTGGACTTGCCGTGATCTATGTGTGCAATAATACAAAAATTTCTAATATGTGCTTGGTCTGTCATGCAATGATGCCTCCACACAACACCTCATCACCGTCCGCTCCGCCATAAAACACGGCAGCCTGTCCAGGGGTGATAGCCCGTTGTGGATTTTGTAGTGTGACCTGTACACGGTTGCCCTCAATAGGTGTTACCAGCGCAGGCTGCTCGGTGGCCTTGTATCGCACTTTTACTCGTGCGTCAAATGGTACGCTAGGCGTCTCCCCGCTCAGATAGTGCATATTTCTCACAATGAACGTCTGCTTTTCCAATGCAGAGGCTGGACCAACGACAATTGCATTATGCTCCGCATCGATGTTAAGGACATGCAGGGCCTCAGAAGAAGATATACCTAGGCCCTTACGCTGTCCAATTGTGTAGTATGCAAGGCCACGATGACGCCCCAGAGTTTTGCCCTGCTGATCATAAATTGGTCCCGGCTTTGGCAAGGTAATAAGAGGTGTCTTGGCAGTCGCAACTCCCGCGCCAACCAGTTCTGACTCATAGTCGCCCTGCTTGGCAGCATAGCGGTCGATGAAGCCGCGGTAGTCGTTCTGCGCGACGAAACATATCTCCTGGCTCTCGGGCTTTGTTGCAACCGTCATACCGTGCTCCGCCGCCATTGCACGCACCTGTGGCTTTGTATAATCACCCAGTGGGAAACAGGCATGCCCAAGTTGAAACTGGTTAAGAACGTGCAGCACGTAAGATTGATCTTTTTCGGGATCAATCCCGCGCCGGAGCCGCCGCTTGCCCGTGATCGGATGGTCATCTACCCGTACATAATGGCCTGTGGCGAGATAGTCTGCCTCGAGTGCCAGTGCGCGATTAAGCAACACGGTGAAACGGATATGGCGGTTACAGTTCAGGCAAGGATTTGGAGTACGGCCCGCGACATAATCTTCATAGAAGGTGTCAACTATTTTATGCTTGAACTCTTCCTCCACGTTGACGAGATAAAAGGGAATATCGAGCATACGCGCCACGCGGCGTGCATCGTCAACGGACTCCAGCGAACAACATTTATTTTGTACAACCCGCTCAACGCCATCGTCCTCCGCCTCGATTACACCGGGTTCGGACCAGAGACGCAGCATAATGCCAATGACTTCGTGACCTTGCTCTTTTAGTAATGCCGCGGCGACTGAGCTATCCACGCCGCCGCTCATTGCGACGACAATTCTTGCCATGATGTTTTCCTGTTTTGTGCTGAGATATCTGTATGTTACCTGAAAAGGGGGTCTGTAGGGACCGTAGTGGTCACATCCTTCTTGGCAATCAGAAACGCTCAAAGGACGAGACCATCGCAATCTCCACAACGACATATCATAGTTTAAAAATGGTATATAAAAAAAGGGCTAGCCGTAACGGGGCTAGCCTCCTTGCTGTAGCGTCGTTTTGGATTTGTAAACGGTACATAAAATGCCCTGCTTTGCCACGTTTAGATTAGCATAAGGAGTGCTTTTTGTCAAATTCCGGCACTACCCACTCGACGATATTTCGCGTTTCATGTATAATAACGCAAAGAAAGTTAGTGACGCTCGAAAAGCTCCTGGGCTGTCGGGCAAGGAGAAGCAAGCATATGCCAAAGAAAGCAACGCCCGCACGAAGTGGAGTGCAACGGACGAAACCGAAGACACAAAAGAGTTTTGAGCTTGTGCGGCCTACAACACAGGTACAAGAGGTTGAGGAGATAACTGAAACGCTAGCAGAGCCAACAAGCGTGGTGGAGACAAGCGAAACGTTGCTCTCATCAGAGCCTTCATCAGAAATGGCCGCGCTTCCAACCGTACCACAGAAAAAAGCGAAGACCGACAACGGAACAACTGAAACTGTTGCCACAACTTCGCAGAGAAAAGCGAAGGGGAGCAGTGTCGCAACTGAAGTACCTCCTGTTGAGGCAGTGACGCCGAAGGCACCTGCAACGGTTGAGACACTATCCACAGCAACCAAGGGCAGTGCCGCAGCACGCATAGCGGCGCGTAAAAATGCGCAACGCTCGCAGCGCAGTCAGGCCACGCTGGTTACAGCAGAACACTACTCCTATGTACGACGCGACCTCGCCTTCATTGCCATTCTTGCCGCCATTATGTTCGCGGCAATTATCATATTGTACTTTATCCCCGGTATTGGCCTCTAATACAGACAGCAGGTAGATATGAAAGAAGCACTGACCAATATGTCAGTGCTTCTTGATGTTTGCGTCCGATAGTGTGTGTACACGAGTTCTGTTCCTGCTTAGTGTACCAGGGGGCTTGTGCCTAGCCCTGTAGGAACACCGTGGCGATGAACGGATGGAATAGTGACGCCCAATACGCGCTGCATTGCCATAGTGTGGCAACAATCGCCCCAGTCTTGGAAGAAGCGGCAGGTGCAGGTCCACTCGCCATCATCGAAGTTTGTGGTGTGCACGTCGTTCTCGCCCTGGAATTTCGCTTCAAAGTGTGTGAATTGAATACGCTCTGGTTCCTCTGCGTAGCGTTTGGCTTTTGCGATTTTGCTGATCATACTTGAGTTCATAAGCTTTCTCCTTGAAAATCTAGCAACCACCTCGCGTGGATAGCAATGAGTGCTCACGCTTCTGTGGGGTAGCCTACACAGTTGTCTGTCTATAGGCGTCCGTAGTATCGCACGGGAATATAGTGTACATGTGCTTTGTGTAAAGTATTCCTCTAAACAGGTGCAGCCCATCCTCCTTTCGTAAATACTTATCTAATCGACCTCTACCAGCAGGTAGAGTAGTGGCCCAAGGAAGGAAGAAGGATCAATGAGCCCAGAGCTAACGAGCGTCTAAGATGAATGAGCCGAAAAACAAAAAACACCAGGAACATAGTGCTCCTAGTGTGGATTTATACGTCAAAATCAGTCTGTGTCAACCGCGACGATGCGCTGTACAACTGTAAGAAGACTGACAACATTCACATTCCAATTCTCACCCAGCAACTAACTGGATGTACATGACTTGATGCCGAACAAACTCAAAACACCGATGTTAGAATCGTGCTGGCTGCGATGTACGCCGGAATATGTCTTGCTAATGAACAGAATTATACCATAGAGAGGGTTGAAAGTCTAGCCTATTGGATAGGAGAATTGAAAAATACCCCGTTCTACGTAGAAGCCCCATAATCAAGAAGACGACGTGACTTCTATGTAGAACTACTAGGGATTATGATGGCAGCGCAATTGTTTGTGCGTTCACAAGATCGTCGTACACCTGCTCCACCTGGTCCGCAACACTCTGCCAGCTAAATTGTAAGACGGATTGACGTGCCTCTTGTTGTAGGCGCGCCTTGGTCTGTGAACTTCCCAGGATGGCATCGAGGCGTTCGGCGAAGAAACCAGGACAACGATGCACAAGATAGCCATTTTCGTCGTTACGCACGATAGTTGTCAATCCACCAGCACGCGTCGCTACTACCGGTGTCCCACATGCAAGCGACTCGACAGCAACTAGGCCAAAGCTCTCGTGATATGAGGGAACAACAGTCACATCAGCAGCGCTGTACAGGTATGGTAAGACCGGTTGTGGTTGCGCACCTAAGAAGTGTACACGGTGCTCAATGTGTAGTTCGGAGGCAAGCTTGCGTAAATTTTCGAGGTCTGGATCGTCCGTTAACGAGCCGCCAACAATCAGTACGTGCGCCTGCTCCTCCATCAAAGATGCCGCACGCAGTAGGATATCAGGTCCTTTGAAGGGATCAAGTCGTCCAGCAAAGAGTATAAGAGGTTGGTCTATAGCTAATCCTACATGCTTCCGTGCTTGTTGCTGAGGGTATGGGACGAATAGTTGGAGGTTCACGCCACAGGGTATGACCCGTATGTGACTTCCTGACGCACCACAATAACGCATCATTTGCGTACGCTCTTCAAACGTGGCGGCAATCACACAGTCCATCTCTTGCAGCAAGCGCTGTTCCATATCTAACCGCTGCTGCGGTTCCTGCTCAGCAGGATTGGCAAGCTGCTTCAAGCGCGCAAGGGTATGGAACATAGCCACGTGGGGAATATCCCAATGCTTCGCCAATTGAACGCCAGCAACGCTAGAAAGCCAGTAGTGACTATGCACAACATCATACTGACGTGCCTCTCGCTCTGTAAAGTTGGCAATTTGCATGACGAAGGAGGGAACGTACTGGAATAAACTACTTTTGGAGAGCGGGTAAGGTGGTCCTGCATCTATATGAATAACGCGCACATTTGGCGCGAATTGTACAACTTGTGGTAACTGCTCATATGTTCGACGGGTAAAAATGTCTACAGTGTTTCCGCGACGGCCAAGTTCTGTGGCCAGTTCGCGAATATATACGTTCATGCCGCCAGCGTCCTTTGTGCGTCCCGGGCTATCGAGTGGGGACGTGTGAACGCTGAGCATAGCGATAGTATGCGACATGTTCAGGAATGCTCCTCTTCTCGAATTGTTAGTGACCTTGGGCACAGATACGGGGCCAGCGTCCAGCACCAATTGACGGGTTTTGTCCCAGCATAAGATACTCCTTTCTTTTCTTCACTAAGGAGAACATTTTTTGAGGAATTTCTATTTCTCGCCCACTACGGTTGGCTAGAGTGCGTCCGCAAGTCATTAATCGCCTCGAACATTTCACGAGAGGCAATACCTGACCCGCGTGAAATATCCTTTAAGCAGTCGACCCGCAGTTTGAGTGCTTTAGCAAACTCTTGTGGCGTCACACCCACGTAGGACGCGAGTTCATCAATCGTTGCGGTATCTGCATGTACGAAGGTGTCGTCGTACTCGTTCCATAGCGAAAGCGGGGTAGGAACAACCTCATCGGGGCGTTTGGGATCAGCGATCGGTGTCACAAAATGTGTCGAAAGCCAACGACGACGCGGTGGATAGATGCGCCCGACTAGCCCAATGTTGATGATGATGCCGAGACGACGTATGTCCTCTGAATTGAGATGTAAGTCTTGACTATACATGTGTAGCACATCATCAATCGTATCAGCATGCACACTTGTCGCGACACGGTATCCTTTAGAGGGGAGTGTGAGATAGCGACGCGCGATGCGCCCCCACATGTAGATGGGCAAGTGATCGCTCACCTCGTTACAGAGAGCACAGGTTGTCTTAGGGTCAATTTCTGGAATACGTGTAAATGCAAAGTTTTCGTACATACCAGACATATAGACAAGGGCGGTACCTTCAGGCAAGAACTGGAGCAATGCATTCAGCGTTGTCGTCTTACCTACTCCAGGTTGCGGATCAGTTGGGCCAGCAACGGTTAGCGAGGCTCCACATTCTAACAAAAGCCAGACAAGACCAGCAGTTTCGGCATCGACGCTACCCAGCGCGACAATCTGCGCGACTGAAAGGGGGCGTCGAGATTCGTAGTGCCAGTAGTAACGTTCATATGGGTCATGTGGATCGAACATGATAGTATTCCCTTCAAGATATGCAGGAGGACGAACGTCAGTTACTCTAACTGCTCGCCTTTTTCTTCTGTAGGGGTAGGTTTTTTCAGAATTTCAGGAGTTGGAGCCTTCAGCCAACCAGGACTGGGACTCCAACCAATAGCGACCACTTGCGGTGGCTGTTCGTTCTCTAATTCAACGAGACTTACAGAAGCGTTGTCGATATGGAGCGAACCTGCTTTCCCGGCCTCCAATCCTGAATAGTGCGCGATCAAAAGCTTGATTACGTCGGCATGGGCCACAAATACTGGAAAGGGACCAATATTCTCTTGCGCACGCCAGCGCTCGATCGC
>CAXTCR010000067.1:0-16243 GCA_964242555.1 uncultured Ktedonobacteraceae bacterium | reverse complement strand
AGGCGCTGAAGCAGATAGATACGGCTTCCATCAGGTGATACCGCGTCAAGGTCAAAGTTGCCTTGCAATGAAAAAGACTTTGCCAATATACCCTTCTCGGTATCGACAAGTGTGAACGTTGTTTGAGCTTTTTCTGTAGTGAGCTGCCGTAATGCAAGCCAACGACCATTCGTCGACACAACTGCCTTTGTGTAATCATCTCCTGTGGTAGAGTGAGAGCCAGCGATTGTAAATGTGCGTTCCACCCTACCTGTGTGTGCGTTTGTAACCGTAATTCTTGTCCGTTCATATTCTGGAGTAGCTGTGTAAATGTGCTGGTGGTTCTGCGAGAACAAGCCTGCCGGAAGCGCAGTAGTTTGCTGAGTTCCTGGGCGGAAGGAAACAACCCTGCGTCCTTCAGTAGTGTAGTTGTCGAGCACGTAAAGCGTTTCTCTTTGAGGAACACTGTTGAGGGCTGTACTGGTGCTATGTATAGATTGTGTTTGGCCACACGCGCTAAGTGCAAGAAGGAGTCCACAAAGGAGTAGGAAAAGTCCATATACGCGACGCATGGCTGAAACCTCCCATGTCTTCTGCAAGCATAAGCACACTTCTCTATGCATGTGCTCTATGGTAACATATTCTAAAAGCGTTGTACTCCACAAGTCTGAATCTTAGCTGAAAGCTACATGGGGACTTGGGTGCCCTGTTTACATTTGGCCTTCTAAGAATGCTATACTACCCTGTGTACGTATGCTCTGTTCTCGGGCGTACAACAACCAATGGCGTTTGTTAGCAAGGACTTTGTAGAAAGAAGGGAACATATGACTGCAGCTGAACAATTAGAAAACGCGCACCTGCTCGTGATTGAAACCGTTGATAACTTGCCTGAACTGGAATGGGATGTGCCAATGAGCGAGGGTGGCTGGACCGTCAAGGACTGCATAGCGCACCTTGCATCCTATGAGTTAGTCCTGAAAGATGTCCTGCGTACCTTTGCCGATGATGCTCCCCAGACACCGTATCTTACACGCTATATACAGCACAATGACGATTTTAATCGGGAAGAGCTGAGTGCGCGAGCTAATCACACCGCGCAACAGGTCATTGATGAATATCAAGAGGCGCAGACGGACACCACAGGGCTGCTCGCTCGTATTCCCGCTGAGACGCTTGAGAAAAAAGGTACTCTGCCGTGGTTTGGACAGGATCGCAGCTTGAGCGATTTTGTGCGTGATAGGAGTGCACATATACAAAAACATTGTGAAGAGGTTACTGCATTTCGCAATCGTGAGAATCAATAGCGGGAGGTCGTCATGAAGGCGGTATTGTGCAAAGAGTACGGGCCACCGGAGAGTTTGGTTCTTGAAGATATTCCTGCACTGACACCCGCGAGTGGGCAGGTGGTGCTTGATGTAAAGGCGTGTGGTGTCAATTTCCCCGATACGCTCATCATTCAGGGGAAATACCAGTTCAAGCCAGATATGCCGTTTTCGCCAGGAGGCGAGGTCGCAGGCGTTGTTAAATCGCTTGGTGAGGGTGTCGAGAATGTGCACATTGGGAGCCGCGTAATTGCCTCTACTGGCTGGGGTGGATATGCGGAAGAAGTGACTACTGAAGCCTCGAAGCTTATACCAATTCCAGAGGGCATGGATTTTCCTACTGCGTCGGCCTTTGTTATGACCTACGGCACATCGTATCATGCGCTTAAAGACCGCGCGCGATTGCAAGCTGGCGAAACACTACTCGTGCTAGGTGCCGCCGGTGGTGTTGGACTTGCCGCTATCGAGATTGCGAAAGTCATGGGCGCACGAGTCATCGCTGCCGCCTCTGCGGACGACAAACTAGCTGTGTGCAAAGAACATGGCGCCGATGAAGTTATCAACTATACGACAGAAGACTTGCGTGAGCGTTTAAAGGCGATAACAAAGGGCAACGGCGTCGATGTAGTCTATGATCCCGTCGGCGGTCCCTACTCAGAAATGGCACTACGCAGTACGGCGTGGGAAGGACGTTATCTTGTCGTTGGCTTCGCCGCTGGCGATATTCCACGCATACCACTAAATCTGCCCTTGCTGAAGGGTTGTTCCGTTGTGGGTGTCTTCTGGGGTGTATTTGCCTCACGCGAACCAAAACGCAATGAGCAGAACCTGCAAGAACTCCTGACATGGTTTCAGCAGGGAAAGATCAAACCATTGGTTTCCGCAACCTATCCCCTTAAGGATGCAGCACATGCCCTCAACGATATGATGCAGCGTAAGGTAAAGGGCAAAGTTGTTCTTCTGACAGAAGAATAAAGAGACACTTGCTGTACGATTGCATACGTCACATTCTGCACACGCAACGGGTGTGCAGAATGTGACGCATGAAATCGTACGAAAAAAACAAGAGGAGTATTACTTGATATGGCGCGTGTAGTGCTGATTTCGGCTCCGATAGAGCAAGAATGGGTGGAGCGTTTGAAACGTGTCTCATCCGAAATAACAATAGAACATCAATCCTCCTTATCTGAACAGGATGCGCTCTGGCAAGAGGTTGAGGTTCTATACGGCTTTCCTTGGAAAGTGCCATCAGTAGAGCAATCTCCTCGTTTGCGCTGGGTACAACTGTACTCAGCAGGTGCTGATAGGCTTATAGGTAGCACCCTTTTTCAATCGGATGTCATGATTACGACTGCTAGTGGCGTGCATGCAATCAATATCGCCGAGTATGTATTCGCTATGACGCTTGCATGGTATCGCGGATTACCACAACTCTTTGCTTGGAAACAGAGCAAGGAGTGGGACAAGGACAAGGAAAGCACCGACTCGTCCATTCAGGAGATACATGGCAAAACGATTGGTATTGTGGGCTACGGTAGCATTGGACGGCAAGTAGCGCGCCTTGCTCAGGCATATGGCATGCGCATATTGGCGATGCAACATGGAACGAACCGGAAAGATAGCGGCTACCAGTTCCCCAACGTCGGCGATCCAGAGGGCACACTTCCCCAAAAGTACTACACCTTCGACCAATTGCGTGAGATGGTCCAGGAGTGCGATGTCGTAGTTGCCGCCGTACCCTTGACGAACGAGACCAAGGCTATGTTTAACGCGGAGGTCTTTCAGGCCATGAAGGAGAGCGCTATCTTCGTTAATATCGCGCGCGGCGATGTGTGCGACGAGGATGCATTGATTGACGCGCTGAAGAATAAAAAGATAGCTGGAGCCGCACTCGATGTCTTTCGAGAGGAGCCATTGCCTTCAACTTCGCCGCTCTGGGACCTACCAAATGCACTGATGAGTTCGCACAATTCGGGTGTGACGCCGAATTACAATGAGCGCGCCGCTACTATCTTTGAGGCAAATCTAGGCCGCTATCTTGCAGGACAGCCCCTCTACAATCTTGTGGATAAGAAGCGAGGGTACTAAAATCTTCTTGAGGGTAAGCCCTTTGTTCGTTTGTTGAAGGTACAAACGTAGAAAGACATATTTTGTGGAGAAGACATATACATCAGGGATGGCTTTTCAGGAACCAACTCCCGCTGCTTTTCAGGTGCTACCATTAGGGGCAATACAACCTACTGGTTGGCTTCGTAACCAGTTACAGCTACAAGCCAATGGGCTTACTGGTCATTTGGACGAGTTATGGCCTGATGTGGGACCGACAAGTGCGTGGCTGGGAGGAGATGGTGAGGATTGGGAGCGAGGACCATATTATTGTGATGGTCTCATTCCACTTGCCTATATTCTGCAGGATGCCGCACTTATTGCCAAGGCACAAAAGTGGATGGATGCAACACTTGCCAGTCAGCAAGAGAATGGTCAATTTGGTCCAACGACAAATGGTGATTGGTGGCCACGTATGGTGATGCTGAAGGTGCTAATACAGTATCACAGTGCGACGGGTGATAAACGCATACTCCCCTTTATGACACGCTATTTCCGTTACCAACTATCCAATATGTCTGAACACCCACTGCGCGATTGGGGCCAAATGCGTGGAGCCGAGAATTTGCTGTGTGTTTACTGGCTGTACGAGCAGACACATGAACCATTCTTGCTTGAGCTTGCGGACCTGCTCTTTAAGCAGTCGTTTGATTGGGAGCAATACCTTCTGGAGTTTCCATGTAAAGAGCGAGAAACAGTTATCAACATGCTTACGCATGGAGTGAATGTAGCGATGGGTGTGAAATTTCCCGCTCTTCGTTATACCGTTGATGGGCAGGGGAGCCATATAGAGGCGATACAGCAGGCAATTGCCAATCTGATGCAGTATCATGGGCAATTGCATGGGATGTTCTCAGGCGATGAGCATCTTGCTGGCTTAGAGCCAACACAGGGAACAGAACTGTGTGCTGTTGTTGAGTTAATGTTTAGCCTGGAACAAATTATTTGCATTTCTGGAAAAGGAGTATTTGCGGATCGTTTGGAGATGCTGACGTACAATGCCCTTCCTGCAACGATTACCGCTGATATGCGTGCGCACCAGTACGATCAGCAGCCCAATCAAGTATTGTGTACAGTAGCTCCACGTAACTGGGTTTCCAATGGAGATGCCTCTAACATCTTTGGTTTAGAGCCACACTTTGGCTGTTGCACCGCCAATATGCATCAGGGCTGGCCCAAGTTTACGCAATCCCTGTGGATGAGATCGCGAGATGAAGGGCTAGCAGCTATTGCTTATGCTCCTTGTCGTGTAACAACGCGCCTAAAAAACGGTATAGAGGTGACAATAGAGGAGGATACGAACTATCCCTTTGATGAAACTATTCGCTTCACATTCCACCTTCCTTCACCCTCGGAGTTCCCGTTGCACCTTCGCATACCAGAATGGTGTGCGTCTCCATCGCTTCAACTGAATGGACAAGCTCTTGATACTTCAAGGACAAGTGAAAGCTTTGTAACGGTTCACCATCTGTGGAAGAATGGTGATAGTCTTGAACTTGTATTCCCGATGGAAGTACGGATTATTGAGCGTCCTAAAAACGCGATTGGTGTAGGATTGGGACCACTCGTTTTCGCGCTACCCGTCGAAGAGCAGTGGCACCGTATTCCAGGTTCACCCGACTTTGGCGATTGGGAAGTGCGGCCCCTCACGCCCTGGAATTATGCGTTAGCGGTAGAGCAACGCAAGAAAACAGCCTTTTCTGTCAAACGTGGAAGTATACAAGAAGTCCCTTTTGCGAGAGAGCAAACGGCGGTACGCATTCATGCGACAGCACATCGAGTTCCCCAATGGCAACTTGAGCATAATTCAGCAGGCCCTTTACCTACTACACCGATCGAACATGTGGAGCTTGCGGAAGAGGTACTTCTAATTCCCTATGGATGTGCTCGGCTAAGAATAGCAGAGTTTCCTGTTGTTGTACCTTGATTATTGCTAGGGCAGTACAACCGTGTTGGCCTGAATAACGCCTCGTTTATTCTCTTCACCAACAACCGCAAGTACTGTGTCTTTTTGGAGTGCTTCAACAGCCGTAACATCGACGGCTTCGCCTGTCTTTTGGTATACTTTTGTATCTGTTGTCACACGCACTGCTACAGGGTCTATATCGTCCGTACTGTGTTTGCGTGTTGTGCCCGCAATGATAAATGTGTTGGGCTTGTCGGGGTTAGGTGTTATGCCGGAGACTATGACAAACTTGCTCCCCTCTTGAAACTTATGGACCTGTTCCTTTGAAGTGCCTGTTACATGCCCATCTTCTGTTTGAGCTTGTAGTGTATCGGGAGTATGTTCTTCTTGCACATAAGGCTTATTAGCGAAAAGGGTGTTGTCGTAGGTGCGAGGGATCGCGACTGGAAGTGCTTGTTGCAATACATCGAAGCGGTATGTAACTGCAACTTTTGTCAGGTCGCTAGCTTTCTTCAATGCCTCCACATCTTCTTCGTCAAGACACTTGGCAAGTTCCAGTGCACTGCCATCCAACTGCACCTCTATCGATGCAGGGATTGTGATGGTAATGTGTTTGCCTTGTACGTATGTGGTCGAGGCAGAGTCGGGTTTATGCTGTAACACGAGCGAGGCCATTTGCCGGAGTTTTACGAAGGGACTGTTGGCAGTAATAATGCAGATGTCGAGGAGACCATCGTCGATGAAGGCATTCGGAGTCAGATTAATGGCGTCGGCATACAGACGTGTGTTGCCAAGAATGAGCTGGAGCACTTCGCCTTGCCACAGTGTCTTTGCCGGTTGCTCGTCGTCAACCTCGCGTATCTCTGTCAGAAAGCGATGCTGTGTTGGCAATTCTTTCGCTGCGGCGATATCGAACGCGGCAGTGCCGATGTGCTCTTTGAGTGTTTTTGACGTGTGGCTAATGACAGATGCATCGATGCCCATACCTGCCGTAAGCAAAAAATAGTTTTCAGGTTTGTCGCTTTTCTTCTGTTTTTTGTCTTTTGCTCCCTGTGGTGCTACTTGCTCATCGCCCGGAAAGACAATGCTCTCGACGATCATGCGTCCAACATCGACCTTACGCACATCGCTATTAATGAGTGTAAGGGCGGCATGTACGAGGTCGATAGGCATACCAATTTCATGAGGCCATTGATTTGCAGTGCCAGCTGGAAGCACTGCGACAACACTTTTACGGTCTTTGCTTTGCATAACGGCATTCACAAGCTCATTTGTTGTGCCATCACCACCATGTCCAATAATCACGTCATAGTCGTGCTCAGTCGCCTTCTCCGCCAGTTCGCGAGCATGGCCGCCATACTCAACAAGCGCGTTATCCACGTTCCAATCTGCCGCCGACAGTATAGTGAAAACATCGGCCAACTGTGTCATGTCCTGACCAACTCTAGGGTTGATGATGAGATAGGCGTTCTCGCAATGCATGATTTCGCGCTCCTTAACAGAAATACGTCCTTTTGAAGAGTACGGAAAATGATAAGGGGAGGTTTCATAGTATGTTGCGTTTCCTCCCAGATGTGTATAGAGTTAAGATTACCTTCCGTGTGAGGAAAGGTGCCACGGCACAATGGACAGGTCCGTCTGTCCTTAGGGACAGCATTTGTTGCCAGAGGTGCTATGGCGTACAATAGCACTATATTTATGTAAGTGCGATAGTGCAAGGAGAACCTGATGCCTCTTTTAGAATTGACGCCAGACGAATTGTTAGCGACGACACGCTCGGTGCGCAAGCGCCTTGACCTGACGCGACCCGTTGAGCCGGAGATTATTCGCGAGTGCCTGGAGCTTGCAGTGCAGGCGCCTACAGGTAGCAATAGTCAGCGTTGGCACTTTGTGGTTGTAACCGACGCCGAGAAGAGGTTTGCCATTGCTGAGCTATACCGTAAGTCGTTCGCTGTCTATCGTCAACAACCCTCGCCTGTCAGCAAGCTTGCATCCGATTCGCCACGTGTACAAACGCAGAATCGCGTAAGAGACTCAGCTGATTATCTCGCTGAACACCTGCACGAAGTTCCCGTCTTCGTCATTCCATGTATCGCAGGAAGATTGGATAAGATACCTACAATTGAGGGACAGGCGGGAGCATGGGGGTCAATTCTGCCCGCAGGATGGAGTTTTATGCTCGCGTTACGTGCTCGCGGTTTGGGTTCGGCATGGACGACGTTGCATCTGCCCTATGAAAGAGAGACGGCAGAGATTATAGGCATTCCCTATGAAAAAATCACACAGACCTCGTTGTTGCCCGTCGCTTATACGATTGGCACCGATTTTAAGCCTGCACCGCGTGAGCCGTTGGATAACGTGCTGCATTGGGATAAATGGTAGGGACTGGTTCACCACGTCCTATATTGGGGCGTTAGTAAGGGATCCGTTCACACGTTCTTCCAGTTTATTATTTGCCAAACAGGACGTGGTGAACCGGTCCCTACAGGGATGCATCTGTGTAATACGACGAAAGGACGCGATCAGACAGCAGGCCAAGACAGCTTAGATTGGGGAAGCCGGGACCTTGCGACACGCCTGCAAGCATGGGTAAATGGAGGCGTGGCGCGAAGTTGCGTATGGCAAGGTCCGTATCAATCGACTCCTCAAGAATGCGGCGGTCCATCGACTCGGACATCGTAGCGAGTCGTTCGTGGGTATGTGGATCAAGGAGGGTCGTCAACCAGAGCGGGTCGAAGCCGCGCGCGACGATCACGTAGTCGTATTCGTTACGCTGCGTTGTATTGCCGTATTTAATATCTACAGCTATGCTATCGTCTGATGCCTCAATTTTTTGTGCTGTGCCGCCGACGGAGCGCACATTTTCTGCGCGGTTGATCTCTTCCATTGCGTGCAACGAGAACACGCCACGATCGGTGCGACGCACAAATTCGCGCCGGTCTTGCTCGCTCAACAGTAGCCAATTTGCGGCATGCTGATGATTTCCATAGAGGCTTGCCGAGCGTCCATCAGGGTCCGAGAAGAGTTTGTTTTCTTCGAAGCCTTCATCGCGTGAGTACAGCACGCCGTAGGGACTAATAACCTCAATAAAGGCCATCTCCTTAAGGGCATCGAGCAGGGCAAGAATAATAGCAGCTGCTGTTTCACCAATGCCGATGATACCAATGTTGAGAGGCTTTTTAAGCGTCGTGCGTAGGCGGTCGAATTCATCGACATGCGTCCAGAACGAGCCGCCGTCCATGATACGTGGGTGTTGCTCCGGTTGTCCCGGAATGGTCAGAGCTACGCCCGGGCCTGTAATGACCAGTCCATCTCCGTCGAGCGTAAAGGGAGTTGTGCCGCCTTTAGGCATGCATGTGAGTTGCCAGCGCGCATGTCGAGTGCTGCTGATACCACGCACCTCGGCGACATGTATCTCTGGCCCAATCCTAGACGCCACCCATTGGATGTAACGCGACCATTCAGCGTGCGTCGGGCTACTTCTGCCACGATCAACCCAGTCGGAGTACCGGCCACCACTGTCGATGAGGTAACTATGCCAGGAGAGAAGCAGCATTTCTTTGTTGATTTTTCGATTTAGTTCGCCTGTTTCCCAACAAGTTGAGGCATAGGGATAGCCGATATCTTTCTCTGGGCGTGTGCCCAGGACCTGACGCCCATCGGTAAAGCCAAAATCGCCGGACCAGTGCGCCGCAATGCCCTGTCGATCAACAATGACGACGCGCGGGACGTTATACCCCATTTTCGCAAGCATAGTCCGCTTTGCCGCAATCGCGATAGCCTTAGGGCCAGCACCAAGCACAAGGAGAGTTTGCTGGTGCTTGGCCTCAGGTATATGTTCTTGGGTCATTAAAATGTCCTTACCTTACAAATGAATTCGTATGTATCCTTGTAGGGACCGATGTATCACGTCCTTTCGCCGCATCGAGCGTACGTAGGACGTGATACATCGGTCCCTACAGGATGCATTTTAGGAGAGCTGTGCCAGCACAAAATCTGCGAAGGTGCGAATATGTTCCTCGGAGGGGATATAGATGCCGCCATTAGCGAACGCCTTTGAATGCATTCCCTGTTGCGTCAATTCACACACCTCCCAGTCTTGACGATTGACCAGATCGAATATCTCTACGGTGTCTGTTGGATCAAAATCGTGCTGCGCCACAACTCCTGCATCAAATAGCCAGTTACATGTGATGCGTGTGCGCTCCGGTCCCTGAGGTTCAAGCGTATGATAGATCACATGATCTGGTAGAAGGTTGAGAAGCAGATTGGGATTAATCACGATACCATAGTAATGGCGTTCGTCATCAGGAAAAAGACCTTTGAGGGGAGGGCGACTTGCCTTGCCCGTCATGCTGAATGCCTGCACTGAGTCTGCAAGAGTGGCTACCTCGTCTCCCTCGTAAACGGAGCCACTCCGATAGCCTGGCAGTAGCTGACAAAATTCGGGATGCATTGGGCCACAATGGTAGCATTCCATGAAGTTCTCGATAATGATTTTCCAGTTGGCCTGCACATCGTACGTAAGGGTCTTGCCAATCTTGAGACCTGCTAAATCATAGGCCGCGAACTGGTCATAGGTCTTGAAGCGTTCCTTGATCGGTTCAAGTACCTGTACGTCCAACGGTGGAGGATTGTCCGCGAGGTTGAGCCAGATGAGTCCTTCCCAAACCTCAAGGTGGACGGGATGCAGGCCATAGGTAGAACGATCAAACTGCGTGTTTGTCATGATGTTAGGCGCGCCAAGCAAACGTCCATCGAGTGCATAGGTCCACGCATGATATTTACATTGAATAGAACCCTTCAAATGGCCCGTTGCCTCTGGACATAGGCGTGCACCCCTATGACGACACACATTGAGGAAGGCATGCAACGAACCATTGCTATGACGCACTACAAGCACGTTCTCGCCACCCAGCGCAACTGTCTGGTATGCTCCCGGCTCTGTAAGTGTTGAAATATGACCTACACAAAACCAGTATTGTGAGAAAATACGTTGTTGCTCTTGCTCATAGAGTGTGGGGTCGAAGTAGTAGTGTCCTGGAAGTGTTGAGGCGAATGGTGCTACATGCGTCGTCATAGTGTCTCCTTGTGAATGACTAGTGAAAAGTATTCGCATCTCTAGTATACATTTTGGGAATTTCCATTGCAGGGGTAGTTGTTATTTTGTCTATCTCTACATATGTACATACGTGTATAGTACATGAAGAGAAAGAATGTAAAAGGATGTTATCCGTGACCGAATTTTATCCCACTGACCGTGAGGCACTTGAGCGGGACAGTGATGTTGAATTTTTTATTGCTAGTGGACCCGGAGGACAGCATCGCAACAAGGTCGAAACGGGAGTGCGTTTGCATCACAGACCAAGTGGTCTTACCGTGACGGCGGTGGAGAGGCGTTCTCAGCATGCCAATCGCGAAGCGGCCTTTGAGCGTCTTGCCGAGCGGCTAGAGGAGAGGCAGCGGATTGAGACGCCGCGTAGACCAACACGTCCAACGGCGGCGAGTCAAACGCGCCGATTAGAGACGAAGCGGCGAGCTAGTTTGCGCAAGAAACTGCGTTCGCTTAGCCCTGAATAAATCATACATGTCTTATAGAGCGTGTAATATTACTGATATTACCGATATTACCGCGTGTTAGAGCAGTTGATTTATTCCCATTACTATCAAAGAGAATTCATTACTTTAATTACCGATATTACTGGACGTGGTGGAGAACGGGGTGTGTGTGATACATCAGACCCGTCCTAGTTCGCCCATCTTCTTAGGAACCGTTTTCGCAGACCCCACGTTGAAGACGATGGATCATCTCTTGCATGACAGGCGGACGAAGGGAGAGCCAATGAATTGGCCGACTCGGACGCCCTGAAGGTGGTCGCTACGAACGCGGTCGCAGCAACCTTGTCAATGTAGTACAGAGGGTTTCATCATTACTGATTTTACCGATATTCGATATTACCAACATTACTAGATTACTGTGATTACTGAGGAGTGTTTGAGAAGAGACATACTATTGTTGCCTTCTGTATGAGAGTATACCTGAAGAGCTAAGAGAAAGCAAGGGAGCGGTTTGTGCTGGGAGATGTATGAATAATGTGAATTTCATCTTCACAAGGGACGCGTGTGGCCTTCATCATTTTTCAATTGATAAAGGCCATACGCGTTTGTTATGTACCGCTTACACTGTTGGTGGTTGCGAAAATGGCGGCTGTTGCGGCTGTGGCGGTTGTGAAACTGGCTGCTGAGGGTATGGTTGCTGAGGAAATGGCGGTTGTGAAACTGGCTGCTGCGGATATGGTTGTTGTGAGATTGATTGCTGAGGAAATGGTGGCTGTGAAACTGGCTGTTGCGCGTAGAGTGGCTGGGAGAGACGCTGGCGAAGTGCACGTCTATACATTATTACAAGGGTGACAACGCCAACGAGACTAAGCAGGATGGTTGAGAGAGGGAGATTAAAGCCCGGCACTATGGTGAGGTAAATTACGAGTGGTAAGCCATCCCAGAGTCCGTGCAGGACCGAGACGAAGAGATAAGTGAGGATGACTAAACCGGTGATACGGAACCGGTTATTAGCACTGCTCTGTTGGAAGAGAACCGCACCAAGAATGGCAGTCCATACGCCGTGCCCAAATGGTGCGAGTAGACCTCTGAATACGGTTGAGATAAGAGAAGCTGTAATGCGACCATTGCTGGAGACAAAGGCTGTGAATGCATAGCCGGTGCTTTCAAGAGCAGCAAAGCCCATACCGACAGCGGCACCTAAGAGCAGACCATCAATTGCGGCAGTGTGGCGCAGGCGGCGCGCTATAATGATAACGGCAACGATCTTACACCCTTCCTCAATCAGACCTACGCCCATCGCGCTACCCAAAGAAAGGCCGCCATTGTTACCTGTTGGAGCGGGCAGCAGCAGCGCTTCAAGCACAGAGGCACCCAGGACGCCCAGGATGCCGCCTATAGCAAAACTGCGTCCTATAGTTTCAGAACTAAGAACGCTAAGATGCTGATGATCGTAGAGAAAGGCTACAAAGACAACAGGAATAAGAAAATTGCCGATGAGCAATACAGTTGGATAGAGGTTGAAGTTTTGGAATACGAATAGAATAATTATGGAGATAACAAAGAGCAATAAACCCACCCATAAGGTGTGGAACCAACTGCTTCCTCCACGTGTTGTGGGGCGTTGTACCGGAGGTACTCCAGGATTTTGAAACATGACATAGCTCCATTCTGGTATGGAATAATTTCATCTCTACTACTAGTAAGACGAATTCCGGTGCATCAATGTGTACACATCACTAATTTGCTATGTGCTTTGCTTGCTTCTTCGCCTTATAGCGTGTACTCTATACATAACATATTTCTTATACGAGCAACTGCAATCACCACCTGCTATACTTAGGGGGAGACTATGAGCACAGGAGGGTGGAGGAATGCTGATTCTGTTGACATGACAACAGAAGAGCATGAGGAAGTACATACTCTATCAAGCTTTACTACTGATAAGCTGGAAGAGGTGCAAGATACTCACATCCCTATTGAGTATGATGAGGAAGTATTTGATGCGACCTCTTGCCTTGCATGGTATGAGCGCGGTGAAATATTGTGTGCGCTTGAACTTTTCGATTTTGCACTTGAAGCATATGAGCGAGCAAGCGAGCTAGACCCTTCAGATATTCGCCCTTATATTAGTAAAGCCAACATGCATACAGCATTAGAACAGCATAAAGAAGCGATAGCAGCATTTGAGCAGGTATTGGCACTTGACCCCGAAAATGTCTATGCTCTCAATTGTAAAGCAACAGCATTGTATCGTCTAGGTCGCAACCAGCAAGCGTTGATCTACTACGATAAAGCCTTACTGCTCTCCCCCAACGAACCAACCTTTCACTATAACAAGGCGGTTGTGCTTGCCAAGCTTGAAAGGCATAAAGAGGCTGTCGCAGCTTACGAACGATGTCTGCAATTGGATGCAAGTGACGCCAATGCACACAATAATCAGGGCAACTCGCTCTATAGACTCCAGTTCTATCAAAAGGCACTGGCGGCCTATGAGCGGGCAACAAATCTGGATCCGACGCAAGCGATTTATTTCGAGAACAAGGCTGCCGTTCTAATGTTTTTAAACAGATATGAAGAGGCGCTTGACGCGTATGAACGGGTGCTAGAGTTTGGGCCGACGAATGCCCATATACTTCTGCGTAAAGGCAATGCCCTCGCCTTTCTCCAACGCTTTGATGAGGCACTCTCTACTTATGAGCAAGCACTGACAAACATGGAGGATGCTGTAGCGGTGTATAACGCGATGGCGCGAGTCTATAGCGAGATGGGGCAATATGAGGATGCGTTTGAGATGTATGATAAAGCGATTGCGTACGATGCAAGCGATCCACAAAGCTATTGGGCTAAAGGAACGTTGCTCTGGAAACTTCAACGCTACAATGAAGCGATGGTTGCATGTGGTGCCGCGATAGAACGTGCGCCACAATATCAAGAACAGTTGCGCTTTCTGACAATACAATAGATAGAAGGAAATGAATACAGGCGCCTGTATTCATTTCCTTATTCATATTCCCAATGCATCGCTTGCAACAACTTTTGAAATGTTTGCGAAGCGTGCTGGAAGCGTTCGGGACCACTAAAGCCTCGAAATTGACCAGAGAGGGCAAGGTGCGGCTCCAGTGCGAAAAAGCCATCGTAGCCCTGTTTGTGCAGATGTTGCAGGATTTCGGGCCAATGGGCCTCGCCTTCGCCTGCTGCAACCACTGTCCCGTCGGCGTGCGCATCCTTCACATGTACATAGCGTATCTCACTTCGCAGTGCTTTATATGCGTCGGGAAATGGTGTCTGGGAACACTGTATGAAGTTCGCGGGATCGAAAGCGGCTCCTACATGCGGTTCAACAATGTTTTTGAAGAGATCAACACAGCGTGCAATACTATCGCCATAAATATCCTTCTCGTTTTCATGCAATAACGTAACACTAGCACTACGCGCTTGGACTGTCATAATGCGCAAACGCTTGAGCACCTCGTCGCGCCATTCGCTCGGGTCGACGAACTCGTCGCTCTCAGCATCCTCTGCTGTAAGTGCTGGCGGATAAAAGGAAAAGATGCGAATAAACGATGTTTGAAAGATGTTCGCAAGCTCGATAGCGCGCTGTAGCTTAGTGAGTGTTTGCTCGAACGGACTCGTGATCGAAACCTTACCGAGCGGTGAGGCGATACAGGCAACGGCGATATTCTGTTTGTGCAATGTGTTCTTAATCGTTAAAACTTGCTGATCGGTTAGGTCCAGGACGTTGATACCATTGACGCTGCGCAGGTCGAGATAATTGATGTTCTCGCCCTGCAAGACGGCAATTTGTTCATCCAGGTCGGCGGAGATTTCGTCCGCGAAGGCTGATAGGCGAATCATGAAAGGTGAATCTCCTTGTGTGTACGCACCGATTCATAAATACTCAGGATAATGTCAACGGCCCGACGCGCCTCATTACCATCGACGAGCGGGATACCGTTTTCGCGAATGGCACGAATCATGTCCGCAATCTGTAACGCGTGACTATCTATGGACAACGCAGCTGGATTTTGTGCGGCTGACGTATCGACTGGCACCTTTTGTGCCGTTTTAGGGTCAGAGCCATAGTCGCCAGCTTGCTCCCGTTCGTCACGTGCGAGGTGTAGATAGCTCAGGGAGTCGTTCTCGATAATGGCCGACCCCTTATCGCCAAATAGCTCGATGCGTGTTGTGACGCCGGGATAGGCTCCTGTAGTCGCGGCAATTGTGCCAATGGCTCCGTTCGAGAAACGCAGAACCGCAACGGCTACATCCTCTGTCTCCATGCGATGGGCCAGCGTATCGGTGTAGGCATACAAGCTTTTGACGGGACCCATAAGCCACTGCAGCAGGTCAATCGAGTGAATGGACTGGTTCATCAGGACTCCGCCACCGTCGAATTGCCAGGTACCACGCCACGCGCCACTATCATAGTATTTCTGTGAACGCCACCACGGAATAAGCACGTTGCCGAGGACGAGCCGGCCAAACGCCCCCTCCTGTACAAGCTTGTGCACCTGCTGAGTTGCCCTATCGAAGCGATGCTGACTGATAACTGAGAGTTTGACGCCCATCTCCTGCTGTGTACGCAGCATCTCGTCAATTGCAGTTCGGGTGATCTCCATCGGCTTCTCAATAATCACATGGCGTCCTGTGCGCATAACCTGACACGCATGTTTGCCGTGCTCGCCGCTTGGAGTACATATCGTGACAACGTCAAGCTCTTCGCTATCCAGCATTGCCTGTATAGCTGCGTAAGGAGTGACGGAATATTTATTCGCGAGCTTCTGTGCCCTACTCGCAATCGGATCAGCCACAGCGACTAGTTGTGCATCTGGCAAACTTGCAATAGCTTCGGCATGGGTGGGACCGATGACACCGCAGCCAATAATGCCGAAGCGTAGTTTTTCAGTCATGTGCTATTTTCTCCTCTTGTAGGAATTACGTTTACGATGTCCACAAATGATGTATCGCATGTGTATTTGATAAGGATATAGCCAATGAATTGGCCAACGCGGACGCCGTAAACGTGGTCCCTACGAAATTCTCAATGCATATGTGTTTCCACGTCCTTAAAGAATTGCTCCAACAAACGTGATTCTCAATGCATATGTGTTTCCACGTCCTTAAAGAATTGCTCCAACAAACGTGATTCTCAATGCATATGTGTTTCTACGTCCTTGAAGAATTGCTCTAACAAACGTGCGACCTCTTCTTTGGTGTCATCGACAAGCAAGAGGTAACATTGGCGTCCCTGCTCGACCATTGCTTGCCATGTGCCAACGGCCTGCGCACGCAAAAAGGTATCGTCATAGGTTCCGAGTAGGCTCCTTTCGTGTGAGCGTACAAGGATACGTAAGCTCACGAAAAAGGG
>CAXTCR010000066.1:0-16322 GCA_964242555.1 uncultured Ktedonobacteraceae bacterium | reverse complement strand
ACGGCTGAGACAGGATTTCACTATGTTGGTTTGGCAGCATTGCGGCTAGCCGCAATGCTGCCAAACCAACACCTATATTATTTTTGAGGTTAGGTTGAAAGGGAGGAAGTTTTCCATGCCACTTTGGAATCCATCTCACGAGCACAAGCAACGTCCCAATGGTCGTGTGCTACTGCTCTTTGTATCGCTCCTCGCGATATGTTGTATCGCGGGCATTGGCGCAATACAATTTCTACACATTCTGCCCGCACGGGCGGCTGCTACAGGGACATTGACCACGTTCCCCACAACGCGTCCGGCTGTTGTGCAGCATAGTCAGATCAATGGTCCAGCGGACACGCAGCAACGCATCTCGCTCTCAATTGGTCTACGTGTTCCCAATCAGGCAAGCCTGACGCAGTATGTTCAGGATATCTCGCGTCCAGGATCGACCAACTACCATCGTTATCTGACTCCAGCACAGTACGAAGGCGCATTTAGTCCCAGCAAGGCAACATACAGCGCAATTGAAAGCTACCTACAAGGGGCTGGCTTCACAATTACACACACTTATAACAATCGCCTGCTAATCGCCTTCAGCGGCACGGTCGCACAGGTGAATGCCACGTTTGGCGTCACGCTCAAAGACTATACCGCGCCCGACGGTACATCCTATTACGCCAATGACACGGACCCACAACTCCCAACATGGCTTGCAGGCGTGGTACAAAGTCTTTCGGGTCTCAACAATGCTGTTCGCCTGCACCACCCACCATTAAAAGCCCGCTCTAGCAAAGTTCTTCATGAGCCGCTGGCAACCACCTGCCCGGGTCATGATGCGCAGGGACGGTATCTGACTGCCGATCAGATTGCCACAGCGTACAATATCGACTCACTGTACAACGCAGGTTATCACGGTGAGGGCCAAACAGTTGCGCTCTTTGAGCTAGACTCCTTCACCATGAGTGATCTTACCGCTTACGCGTCCTGCTATGGTCATGGTCATACATCTATCCAGACAGTGGTTGCCGGTTCTTCCCCCGTCTCATCGGATAGCGGCATGGTGGAAACCGAGCTAGATGCACAGCTTGTCCTTAGTGCCGCACCACAACTCGGTCGTCTGGTGGTCTACGAGTCCGGCAATGACGAGGCCGACCGGCTTGCACAATGGGCACAGATCGTGCAGGACGCCGTACCTGTAGTAAGTACAAGTTGGGGCGACTGCGAACAGAACATGGATCCAAACGAGATACAGCAGGAGAACATCCTGTTCACAGCTGCCGCCGCACAGGGACAAAGCATTTTTGCCGCGTCAGGCGACAGTGGAAGTGCTGGCTGTGCCTTCGACACGACAAGCAATAACTCGCATCCGTACATGGGTGTGAGCGCGGGCGATCCTGGCTCACAACCCTATGTGACAAGCGTTGGCGGCACAACGCTCTCTATCAATAACTCAAATGCATCCTACAATGGTGAAGTAACCTGGAACAATCCACCTTCTGGTCAATACAGCGGTGGTGCCTCTGGCGGTGGTATCAGCAAATATTGGACTGCTCCATCCTGGCAGAATGCACCGAATGTGAATAATAGTGATAGTACTGGTGCGCCCTGTAATGCGCCTTCGGGCAGTATTTGCCGCGAGACGCCCGATGTCTCGCTGCATGCGGATCCCAATAATGGCTATCTTATTTACTGTAGCGCGACACAGGCGGGTTGTGATCCGGTACGCCCATGGAATAGCATCGGTGGTACTTCGGCGGCATCACCAATGTGGGCGGCAGTGATGGCGATGGTAAACGAAATGTCCGTGCGACAGGGTGGTTTCAATATCGGCTTTGTCAATCCACTTCTATACCAGATCGCTAGAGACGCGACAAAGTATGGGAACAGCTTTCACGATGTCACCACGAACAACAACGATTACAATGGTTCCAATGGCGGCAAATATCCCGCGTTGAGCGGCTACGATATGGCGACAGGTCTTGGCAGCTACAAGGCGTACAATCTTGCGACTAACCTTGTCTCAATAGCGCAGAGCCAGCAACCAGCACGTGTTTCGCCTGCGAACACGACATGGTATTTTGCCGAAGGCAGCGTTGGCAATGGCTTCCAGGAATACTTGACCCTACAAAATCCAAGCGTGAACCAGTCTGCGACGGTCAGCATCACCTACCTATTCGAGGGCAAGCCCTCGGTGGTTGTGAGCCATGTCGTTCCTGCCAGCGCACGCTCGACGGTGAGCGTCAACCAAGACCTGCACGTGGGGACAACCGACCCGCAGCAGGCACTTTCAGCAATCGTGCAGGTCGCGAACGGCGGCCCGGGTATCGTTGCGGAACGCCCAATGTACTTCTCGTACAAGGGCATCAAGAGCGGTACAGACGTGATGGGTGCGACCAATCCGCAGAATACCTACTACTTCCCATCGGTCGACTCACGCAACTCCGGACGCACCTACCTATCCTATCTTACGATGCTCAACCCAAGTACGACCCAGACCGCAAATGTCACGGTGACGTACTATACAGGTTCGTGTGGACAATCGAGCCAATCCCCTTGTCCCACCCAAAACGTGACGATTGCCCCATTGCACCGAGGTACCGCGACGCCACTCGCATTAAACCTGTACCAGCAGTCAGCGGTTACGGTGCAGGGCAATGCACCCATCGTTGTGGAGCGTCCAACGTACTTCAGCGACACTCTTGCGACCGCCGGTGGCTTGACAACGGGTGCCATGAGCGAAGTTGGTGCCACCAATCCTGGTCGAGACTGGCTCTTTGCCGAGGGCTATACTGGTCCTAACTTCCAGGAATACCTGACACTGGCAAACTTTGGCAGCAGCGCAACCAATGCGACCATCACGCTCGAGTATGACAACGGACACAAACAGGCACTCACGATCAGCGTGCCCGCGCTTAGCCATATCTACTTCGATGTCAATCGTGCGAACGCGTCTCCAAGCGGGACCTGCGATACAAACCCATGTCACACCTCAACCGCCTCATCGGTCGAAGTCACCTCAGCGGCAAACATCGTTGTGGACCGTCTGATGTACTTCCATAAAGGCAGTGCACGCCTTTCTGGTGGCACGGAGACAGTTGGCGAAGCGGGACCAGCAAGTCACAGCGTCTACGCCTTTGCCGAGGGTTACACCGCAGGCTCATTCGATGAATACCTGACGTTACAGAACCCGACAACCAGCGACGAGACGGTAGCTATTACGCTCTTTGTCGATACCTACGTACTGCAAGAGCAAGTGACGGTGAAGGCGCAGAGCCGTAAAACGGTAAGCATCAACGCTCTGGTCGTGCCAATCGCGCAAAGCTACAACAACATGGGTCCCGATTCTTACGCGGTCTCCCTGACCGTGCAGGCCCTCGGGACAAATGCAAAGATTGTAGCGGAACGCCCAATGTACTTCAACTTCCACGGCGCCCCCGGTGGAACGGACGTACTTGGCTATACGCAAAGTCACTAGAAACATCTTTCTTCTACAAATACAGGCCCAATGCAGCATTCGCAGCATTGGGCCTGTATTTGTACTATCTGGTTTAGACACGTTTACACGGAAGCCTCTGAGCAACAAACACATTTCCCAACGATATCACTATAGTTAAGAGGAGTGCTATGCGCAGGGAAAAGAGCGTTGCTAGCACTCCAATCAACAGAGGACTGACGAGAAAGACAGAGTAGCCAAAGACGGGTACAATCGCTACAGCACGAGCGCCTTGCTGGGGTCCAGCCTCCGCCGCAAGTGAAAACGCAATTGCTACCAGTGGTGATTGGCCAAATCCAACAAGCAGCAGCCCAAGTACAGCTAATAAGGGCTGTACAGCATATCCGATGAAAAGAGTGTCCCCTGCCCAATTTGCTGTTGCAAATTGGGCAGGGGACACTCTTTTCATCGGATAGAGATTTACTCTACCTCTGGCTCATCATCTTCAACGATCTCATCTGCCGCATCGACGTTCTCCTCTAGCACCTGCACCTCCCCATCGACAATCTCCTCAACGTCCTCTCCCTCTGGTATATCTTGAGAGGCTTCTGCGGTTTTCTTCCCATTGGTGGTAGCAACCCCGACAACAGTATCACCCTCGTTGAGGTTCATCATGCGGCGTCCCTGTGTAGCACGTCCTCCACGAATGATGTTGGCAACGTCCATACGAATGACGACGCCAGATGCTGAAATGATCATCAGGTCGTTGTCCTTTTCGGTGAGGATGCGAGCCGTGGCGACACGACCAGTCTTTTCATTTACGCGCGCAGTAAGTACGCCGCCGCCACCTCTAGTTTGTACCGGATAATCCTCAATAGGCGTACACTTGCCATAGCCTAACTCGGTGACGATCAGCAATTCGCTATTGCTAGGCGTCAGGTTAAGCGAGACGAGGGTATTGTCATTGCCTAAGCGAATACCACGCACGCCGCCACTCGTGCGCGAAGCCGAGCGCAGTTCGGCAACGGTAAAGCGAATTGCACTACCCTGTGCCGTAATCATCAAGACGTGGTCATCGGCGTGTGCCAGCTTTGCCCCGATCAGTTCATCATCCTCTTCGAGATCCATAGCAATCAAACCGTTGCGCCGCACTACCTCGAACTCTTCCATCGCCGTCTTTTTGACCTCGCCCTTCTTCGTGGCGACAATCATAAAGTCGCGGCTCACACCCTTTGGCACCTGCACAATTGCCGTAATGCGTTCGCGCTGTTCAATCGCAATGAGATTAATCAGGTGCTCACCCTTGGCTGTTCGACTCGTGTCGGGCAACTCATAGACACGTAGTTGGAAGACACGCCCACGGTCCGTGAAGAAGAGCAAGCTATCATGCGTGTGCGTAACCAGCAGATGGCGTACAGTGTCATCCTCGCGTGTGACCATGCCTGTGATGCCGCGCCCACCACGTCTCTGTGCGCGATAGGTGTTGGACGGGAGACGTTTGATGTAGCCCTTCTCGGTCAACGTCACAACGACCTCTTCATTGGGGATGAGGTCCTCGCTTTTGAAATCGCCTGTCTCCGACTCAATGATCTCGCTCCGGCGGGGGTCGCCGTACTTCTCCATCAGTTCTTGCAGGTCGGCCTTAATCAGTTTGCGAATCTCGTTGATGTCGCCCAGCAGCATATTGTAGTAGTCGATGCTTTGCAGCACCTCTTTGAGTTCTTCTTCGACCTTCTGGCGTTCGAGTGCGGC
The DNA here is from genome assembly GCA_964242555.1 of uncultured Ktedonobacteraceae bacterium. GTDB lineage: Bacteria > Chloroflexota > Ktedonobacteria > Ktedonobacterales > Ktedonobacteraceae > JBBQVS01. The sequence goes on along the minus strand of CAXTCR010000066.1, from coordinate 11,155 downwards.
TAGACGCGCAAGGCGCATATCCAGGATTGCCTTGCCCTGCTCATCAGAGAGGCCAAAGGACTGTTTCAAGTTTTGTAGTGCCTCGTCGGTTGTCTGCGATGCTCTGATGAGCGAGATCACCTGATCGAGGTGATCGAGAGCAATCTTCAAGCCCTCCAGAATGTGACGCCGTGCCTCTGCCTTTGCCAGTTCGTACTGTGTGCGGCGTGTAATGACGACTTCGCGATGATTGATGTGATACTGCAAGAAGTCTTTGAGGCGCAGGGTACGCGGCTGTTTGTCAACCAGTGCCAGCATGTTGGCGTTAAAGGCACTCTGCATCGCAGTATACTTGAAGAGCGAGTTCAGCACGCTCTCAGGCGTCGCGTCGCGCTTTAACTCGATATACATACGCATGCCATTGCGGTCAGACTCGTCGCGCACCTCTGAGATGCCGTCGAGCTTCTTATCACGCGCAAGTTCCGCAATCTTCTTGACCAGTTCGGCCTTATTGACCTGATAGGGTAGCTCGGTCACAATAATGCTGGTGCGTCCCTTTTCTGACTGCTCGAAGTGCGTCTTGGCACGTACCACAATGCGTCCTCGTCCATTGAGATAGGTATTGCGAATGCCCTCGCGCCCATGAATGATGCCACCGGTGGGGAAGTCCGGGCCACGAATGATGCGCGACAGTTCCTCCGTTGACGCCTCTGGATTATCAATCAAGTGAATTACGCCGTTACATACTTCGTTGAGATTGTGAGGGGGAATATTGGTTGCCATACCTACGGCGATACCAGTAGAGCCGTTGAGGAGCAGGTTGGGTAGGCGAGCAGGAAGAACGGTTGGCTCTTCGGTCTGGTTATCGTAGTTTGGGGCGAAGTCGACCGTGTCTTTGTCAATGTCACGCAGTAGCTCGTCAGCGATTGCGGCCATTTTTGCCTCAGTATTGTGATTCACAAAACCGTTCGCCACGAAGGAGTGACACTCGCTATCCACACGTACAGAATAGACCGGTTGCTCACCTGCAGCTTCAATACTTTCTATCCGCTCGAAGAGATAGTGCTGATCGGCAAGGCTCTCAATTTCGGCAACGGCAACGGCTGGCAATACTTGAGCCAAGCGAGGGAGCGTTGCAGTCAGGCGGTCTGAGCGATCAAAGTTGTGCTTTGAAAGCCACTCACGCTGGCCACGAGCCGCATGTGCTCTGACATACTCGGCCAGATACGGTATATAATCAGTGCGTGACAACGCTTTACCAGTGTGCAGAGCAAGAACTGCAGCAAGTGCATTGTTCTTTACCTCTGATGTGAAACCGATCTCCTTAGCAAACAGAGTTATATTGTCACGACCAGTAATCAGTAGACGGTGTATTTGCCGAGTTCTATCGTCATTCAATGATGACACAATACCAAAACGCAGTAGCAGGGTTTGAACCTGTCGAAGCATATCATGGTTACTTGCCGTCAAATTAAGTCGTAGTAGACTGCGACCAGATTTTTCGACAGCACCATCACCTTCAAACAGTCCGCGCAGGAAAGCGGCGACTACATTGCGAGGTGAGCGCAAGATTGCTTCGGGTATCTGCCGTTGTGCCGAACGTCCTGTCAATCCCAAAGCCTTGATGAAGGCGACGACGTGTTGACTTACTACCTGCATTTGTAGGAAAGGCTTCTTGCCATAGCTGACAGGTTCCCGCTCAAAGATATGCAAGCGACACGTCGGGAAAACTCGCTGCCACGACTGGATGAAGTGATCCGCGAAGTCACCGTGAGTATTGGTAAACTCAATTCCCTGCTCGCGGAACGTCCCTTCAGCAAGCAGTGCACCAAGAAGGAAGCCCATGTCCTCGTCCAGAGTCTCAGGAAGCGTATGCTGCTGCACACGAGATTTAAGACTGGTGGGGTGAAATGGATGCAGGTCAACAGGTTGCTCTGGCCACAAAATGCTGCTTCGATCCATGACAACATAGTCACCAACGGTTAACTGAGCAATTGTCTTCCATGTGAGCGTGATGTGCCCGTCAGTATCGTGAGGCACAGCCACCAGTAGGGGATGATTTGACGTACCTGTGACTTCGTATCCTCGCTGTGTCCGAACGCGCCAAGTTGGGAACTTACCACAATCCCACCATTTACTTGCCGTGTTGGTTTGCCCATCTTTTGAAAGCACGCGTACAGAAACATCTTCGATGCCTGGCTCCGCAATCTTATTGATTGGTATCAGACCTTTGTCTGTGACAACGAGTGTATCTCCAGTTACACAATATCGCATGGCGGCTGGTGGATCATCATCCTGCGAGCCGAAGTTGCCCTGTCCCAACACAAGCGGATAGCGCATAGACCATGACTGCGCCATACGTACAAGCGCATCATACACAGCAACATCGCCATGTGGGTGATAACTTTTCAGCACTTCACCGACGGTGCCAGCGCACTTGCGAAACTGCTTCGTCGATTGGAGGCCCATATCTTCCATCGCGTACAGGACACGCCGGTGTACGGGCTTCAGACCGTCACGCACATCTGGAAGGGCACGACTCACAATAACGCTCATAGAGTAGTCAAGATACGCGCCCGTCATCTCATCAACAATACTAACCGGCCTAATATTACCAAGTTCCATAAGACATCCTCACCAAAAAAAGTCAGACATAGCCAGAAGGCAATATCGATTTGAAGCATGAATTGTATAGGGGTGGAGGGGACTTCAAAAGCGGTTTCCTACCTTCCTTATTATATCACATGCTATAGTTGGGGACAAGCAAAAACCCGGACCAAAACTACAGTGGCGTCCCTTTATTCACTTGACTAGCAAAAATGTACTTCATCATGTATTATAGTGTAAAGTAGAACTGAACTATTTTGTCCCCTAAACTACTATGCTTTAATACGAAGGTGTGGTATCATTAAGTGCAAGAGCGGAAGTTCAGGGAACGCAAACGTACATGTAGTGCCGGTGTAGCCACCCATCAGTCCTAGTGTAGTGCAGTGTTAGCTCTGATGCCATAGGGGGGAGTTCCAGAATCATGTCATCATTGCCATTTACAGCATCACAATGCTTTTTTGTAGCCATTCTTGTATTCATTATTGTAGGTTTCCAGCGTGGCTGGCGACGTGAATTGATTACACTGGTATTTGTATTGCTCGCCGTTATTTTAATCCGACCCAGTTCAGATGGAGGGGTCATTGCGGGGCTATTTGCCCGCATTCCAGCTCTGTTCAGCTATCTCTTCACAGGCTCGACGGAGACAGGCTCGACAGGGAGTGCCATCTCTAACAATTTCTTCAGTCCATGGGGCACACTCCTCATTTTCGCCATCGTGGTAGCAATCGGCTATATTGTAGGGAACCGTGCATTTCCAAAGCCAACCACCCCGACCGAGCGCTTTATCGGCATTGTGCCTGCGCTGCTCTCCGGCGCCTTTATTCTTGGCTATCTCACTACGGGCAACTTCTTCGCCAAGAATTCACAGGGGCAGTCCTTCTTCTCGGTCGTCGTACAACCGCCGGACCCGACCAATTATGTGCCGATCCTTTTTGTTATCGCGCTCGTTTCAGTTGTTGTAGGCTTGATTGCGGGCAGGGCAAAAAAGTCAGCTCCACCCGCTAAAAAGTAGAGGCGCTAACTAGTACGCAGTTGCAAAGCATACAAACAGTATTCCTATCCATTAGCTCTACACCATGCATTGTCTTTTATAGAGTATGTTGAGGTGATGAATGGCTGAAACATCGAAGCAAAGCCCAACAACCGCACCTGTAGACCGTTGGCAGTCTGGTCGTCCCCGTTTCAATATTCAGCAGTTTCGTATGGGACGGGACAGGAAATGGCACTTTTCTGGTCAAGAGCCAGGTGAAGAAGTACGCGTTGTCGTGCGCAAACACTGGTGGTTTCTTGTACGACCTGCGTTGCCGTTCCTGGCCTCGATCGCGTGTATCTTCCTCATCCTGTATGCGATTGCCACCTTTCCACAGTACGGCATTATCTGGGCATACCTGGAGATTGGCGCGGTTCTCCTGACTATCGGCACAGGTATCTGGTTCGCGTGGAAAGACCTTGCAGTCTGGTGGCTTGAAACATACATCATTACCGATAAGCGTATCATCAATTCGCGGGGCCTACTACAACCGACGCGCCAGGAAACTCCTATTGAGAAGGTGACACAGGTTGGTGTAGACATCAAAACGCCTCTTCAGGCTGTCTTAGGCATTGGCAGGGTCCACGTCTATCTCGCTGGTGGCGATCTTATTATGGATGATATTCCTCATCCACGAGAAGTCAAAGATGCTATTCAGGGCGTTACCGATGTTGTAAGATCGAAAAAGAAAAAAGAAGAGCCAATTCCAGTTCCAGAGGACCCCGAGCTTGCCGCGGTGCTCAAAAAGCTGTCCGAGGGCAAACCTGTACCCAAACTGGCCGATGCTGATGAGAATTACCCTCCACCACCTAATCCCGATCGTGTACGCGGGCCACGCCGCACCTTTGGCGGTCCCCTGCGCATACAAAGTCGGATCCATTATATGTCTGGTGAGCAGACAGTGCGCTACATCCAGCGCTCTCAATATGTACTCTTGAAAAATCTGCTTGTACCAGCAGCATTGATTATTCTCTTATTGCCAGTAGCCATTGTTCCTCCAAGCATTGGCTATATTCCGGCAACGATTCAGACCTACTGGTGGCTCATCACAGGGCTGGTGCTCCTGGTGCTGTTGCTCTCCCTGCTTGCGATCTACATAAACTGGGTTGACGACATCTATATTCTCACAAACAGGCGTATCTTTGACATTGAGCGCAAGTTTTTCTTCACGATTGAGTCGCGCATCGCAACAGAGTACAAAAATATACGCGATATCAAAGTTACCGTGCCAAACATGCTTGAACGCTTCCTTGACATTGGGAATGTCTTCGTTGAAACGCCGGGCAACTCGCCGGACATCACGTTCAAAAGCGTCGACCATCCTTTCCTGATTCAGGATGCAATCTACGCCATCAAGAACCACAAGGATAAGGAAGACAAGGTCAAGAAGGAGAATGATGAACGCAAGCTCCTGCAAACATGGTTTGGCACCGTTGTGTCCGCGCTCGATAGTACCTCAAAGATACATGCCGCACCCGATCTGAAAAATATGGACTTGCTCTCGGCCCTGAACTGTGCGCAAGAACTGGGTCTGGACGTAGAGGTATCTGGCGATGCTATCCCGACAAACGAGGTCGCGCCAGGATGCGTGGTGGAGCAAAGTCCTCCTAGAGGTACATTGATGGAGAAGGGCAGCAAGATCGAGATACGCTTGAGCAAGCGACAATCGCTTGTCAATCACGAAATATAGTTCACCAGCATACACAACACAACCGCGCCAGTCTGCTAGACTGGCGCGGTTGTGTTGTGTATGCTAGCGAATGCCAACGCTACCGACACGTGCTAAGAGGGCGACACTCTCAATGTGATAGGTCTGTGGAAACATATCGATTGGCTGGGCCGAGACGAGGCGATAGCGTCCACCCGAGCAGAGCGTCGCGATATCTCGTGCGAGCGTGCTAGGATCGCAGGAGACGTAGCATATAGCGCGTGGTGACAGCGTCTGTAGGGCCTGCAGCGCCTTAGGATGACAGCCCGCACGAGGTGGATCAACCAAAGCGATATCAATACGTTCTCGCCTGTAGTGCAGTTGTCCTAGTAGGCGCTCCAGCGTCCCTTCCAGCACGGTAATCGTATTCTGGTTATTGAGCATTGTGGTCGCACGAGCGTCCATTACCGCGCTTGGCTGCGATTCGATGCCAATGACACGCGCACTCCGTGCCGCAAGAAACGACGAGAAGAGACCAACGCCACTATAGCCATCCAAAATAATGTCGCTTCGTTGTGGTTCTAGCAACGCAATTGCGCGCTCAACCAGTGTGGCTGCCTGCAGCAAATTGACCTGGAAAAAGGAGTCGGCAGAGACACGGAAGCGGCGTCCCAGTACGGTATCGGTTAAAAACTCTTGACCCGCAAAGACGCGTCCATAGCGGCCACCAACACGCTCGATAATCACGCCAACCATACCCAGAGCCACCGTCATCAACTCGTTCGCCAGCTGCTGGGGGTCTTCTATATGCGAACCGGGACGGGCATGAACGACCAGCAGGGTGGGCACCGCACGAGCAGAGGCATTGACCTCCTCAACAGACACACCAATGCCTGCATTATTCACGGTACCAACGGCACCACGAATGGTAAAGCCCTGCACCATCTCGCCCAGCGTGTCGCCAAAATATGCCATAAGCTTGGCTCGCACTTGCTGATAGACAATGTCGAGTGCTGGGTGCAGCAAAGGACACGTTTCGAGCGGCTGAATATCATGACTCTCGGTCAACTTGAAGCCAATTTCACCTGATGGCCCAACAGAAAATAACGCAATATTGCGGTAGTGCCATGGTGAAATGCTTGTGGGCATGCCAATAGTTGGGTGGACAAGCGCGTCGGGTTGCTTTCCAATGCGCATAAGCAGTTGGCGTACAATATGCGCTTTCCACGTGAGTTGCGCCTGGTACGCGATGTGCTGCCATTGACATCCACTATCGGTAAGCAGAGGATAGGCTGGTTCTACACGTTCGGGGGCAGGCCGCAGTATTTCTAGCAGGTTGGCCCGTGCATGACCACGTCGCTCCTCGACAATATCTACCCGCACACGTTCTCCCGGAATGCCGCCAGGGACGAAGAGGACGCGCCCCTCATATCGACCCACGGCATCGCCGCCATAGGCAAGGTCTGTAAGTTCGACATCAATGCTCATGTTCACCTCGCGGTCCATATACGTCCTGCCGGCGCGCATATGACCGTCACATCTTTCCAGCGTATTTAAGAATCTATAACATTATTGGCTGTTTTGGCTGAATATAAAGCCTCGTCCCAAATCTACTCAGGAAAACCGCCCCCAAACCTATCAAACCCGCACCGACACTAATACACAAGCCAATGTAAGGGAGAAACCCTGCCAACACTAACACCGTCAGTCCCACGACAACCTGCACTGGGCGCGTGTTCCTCGAAGGTGCTACTGCACGCACGATGTACTCGCCGAGCAACGAGCCAACTGCCACCGTTCCCAGAGTCCAGGCGGCGATAAGTCCTATCACGACGATAATCGCCAGCGGAATGGAAATGATGAGCGCCACCAGAATGGCCAGCACCGGTAACGCTAGCAGCATACTCAGAACGCCAAGTACAAGACTACGACGCGCCTTGCTCACAATGGTTGTACGTACTAACATAACATGCTCTGGCAATACTACAATAAGCAAGGCACCCAATGCAATCCATATAAGCGTGGACCAAAAGCGAAACATTGGTCCGGTGTCACTCATTAAGAGTCCGTCTATAGACTTGGGACAGCCATCAAAGGTTCCGTGCAATTGTGCATCGCTGCCAGAAGTCCATGTTCCCTGACACAAGTGAACATCTCCATAGACCGCTGACGTTTTCCCTAACGTAACACTTCCACCATATGCTGTGATTGAGCCTTGTACCACTCCATCAACGAGCACACTAGCTCCAAACGCCACGATATTCCCTTGCACCTCACCTTGTATAACTATTGTGCCACCAAACAAGGTAACATTGCCACATACTGTTTCATCACCCGCAACAACAATATTGGCACCAAAGGAGGGACCACGACGAGCGCTTGTGCACGCTTGCTTTTTGGGTGTATTGTACTGATCGGCATGTGCCCCCATCGCCATAGCAGTGGATATGCTGCTTCCACTCATTTGTTCAGTTAGTAAGAACGCTGCAAGGAGCAGTAGTCCTGGCAGCGTATAGAGTACCAAGCGTCTTTGTACAGCTTTTTGCATACTATAACTCCCTATCACGCTTTTTGTAACTTATTCCTTCATGGTGGAGGGAATTTTACAGAAAAGCATGATCTTCGCCTTCTACCTAGACCTCTTGTGGAGGACGCATCAAGCGAAGCCACATCCCCATCATGAGTACAACCACAAAGCCAACTCCGGTAAGGAGTAAGGTGTTATGGGTAACAACAGTGAGACCTGTTTGAATGTATTGTCCCAGTATATAGAGCACATCAATGACGTTACTGAGTAGGAGCAATACATGTACCATGACATCGGTCTGTACAAGTGTTATAGCGAGTATCAGGAGTGGAATGCTGCTAAGTGTAAAGAAGAGCAGTGCCGCAAGAGCTGTTCCGCCCCTGCGCATTCGTGCTACACGGGAACGCTGTTGTGCGGAAAGCGTTTGGAGTTGTTGAGAGATTTGCTTGCGTTGTTGCACCGCCTGCATAATTGAATGGGTTGAGACGCTGCCAGAGCTAGAGAAGCTGCGCGCCACCAGGGGTTGCTCCACCTTTTTAGACGTTCTCAGCAATGCATCCATTGTGCGTTGACGCTGCATGAAGGTACGACATTGATCGCATGTATCCAGGTGTTCCTGAAGTGCAGCGACCTCAGCGTCGTCCATGCCAGTAGTATTCTGTTGATGGGCAAGTACCTGTTTAACGTCGTGACAGCGCATCTTTCTGCTCCTCTTCGAGAACAGAACTGTTTTGCATATACCGTGCCAACAGTTCACGTGCACGATGAAGACGCGCCTTGACCAGAGCAGGTGTCAGGTTGAGGGCGTTGGCGATTTCGTCATAGGAAAAATCATGCCAGTAGCGCAGAACAATAACAGCACGATACTTCGCGGGCAGACGCTGTAAGTACTCCTGTACCTCATCGTGCTGCTCACTGCGTAACGCCGATTGTTCAGGACTTACTCCAGCATCGACAATCCATTCAAGAAATGGTACATCCTCTAATGGCAGTGCGAGAAATCGTCTACGTCGCAACTGGTCGATTGACAGGTGCGAGGCAATTGAAAGCAACCATGTGCTGAATTTATGGGCAGGTTTATAGGTAGCAAGTTGCGTGTACGCACGTACAAACGCTTCCTGCGTTACATCTTCGGCTTCTGTCACATTACCTAGCATACGATATGCGAGGTTCTGGACAGCATCTTTATAGCGTTCAACGAGCACTGCAAAGACGTTCTGATCGCCACCCAGGACAAGTTCAACGAGACGGGCATCGGTCAGCGAGTCAACCGCTACACCTGTACTCGACAGGCCAGCGCTTACACTTGCTACATCATTGGTCAATGTACCAGTTGTACTGGTACGCTGTCCCCGACGAGTCCCGCGTCCCGGCTGCGCTATTGCTCCAAAAACTCCCAAGGGATTTGCAGCATCTATCGTCGATTCTAACATGTATCACCGCTCATTACTTGCTTTTTATTTCAATATAATAGAAGAGATATAACAGGCTCCCTCCTCACCAATATATACGAGTTGTCCCTTGAAAAGTTGTAATCTTTTCTCCGCTCGTATAGTACTCTTTCCTACCCTCTTACAGAGGAGGCACTCCTGTAACCCTACATAGTATAACATACATAAGTGAAAAAATATTCATTCTTTGATGGTAACTTTTCACACTCTCTAGGGAGCTATACACCAACGATGGAAGCCCCGCCGTTGACGTATAGCTCCCTAGAGGATATTAAGTGCTTTGCTCATTTTGCAGGTCCTGCAGGGGCACAGCATCGTTAGATGCCTCGCTTTTCTGTTGCAGAGCTTGATCTGGCAAAATGCGTTGTGCCTGTGGACCACGCATATCAGGTTTGCCCTCACTATCATACTGCCCCTGTCCATATTGTCCCGTATTACCCTGGTCGCCATATAACTCCTGCACCGTGGGATTCTGGGGTTGTTGCTGATCTGTCTTTTGTTGTTCTTGTTCTGCCATGGTGAATACTCCTTTCAGGCCACAATCGTGTTATTGTACCTCGATTTTCACATCTTGCACATCACTCACACGTTCTATGACCTCACCTATGCGTCGAAATGGCACCTCATCCTGCTGCGCAAGCGTCTTCCACAGGTCTGGCTCAATAGCTGCGAAGAGTCCGCCAGAGGTTTGGGGGTCGAATAGCAACGCTTGCTTGAGCGCATCAATATTCCTATCGAAGCGAATGTGCGCGCCTACAGCGCGTTCATTCCGTTTTGTTCCCCCTGGAATACAACCGAGTTCGGCGTAATGCAAAGCATTGGGCAACAGGGGAAGCGCGTCAAATTCGAAGCGCATACTCGTGAGGCTCTGCGAGGCCATCTCCCACGCATGACCCAGGAGGCTAAAGCCAGTAATATCTGTAGCGGCGTGTACAGCAGATTTAGCCTGCACAAGCAATTCGCTAGCATGCCGGTTCAACGTGGTCATCGAACGGACCGCGGCCTGCATATCGGCTTCGGAGACCTGATCGCGCTTCTGGGCGGTTGTCAGCAATCCCGTTCCGAGCGGCTTGCTCAGAACTAGCACGTCGCCGGGTTTGGCTCCCCCTTTTGTAAGAATCGCATCGGGATGCACCATACCGGTGACTGCAAGCCCATATTTCGGCTCATCATCCGAGATCGAGTGTCCACCTGCGATTACGCTCCCTGCCCTCTCAACGATATCCATGCCGCCACGCAACACCTCGCTGAGAATATGTGTATCCAGGTTCTCAGGCCATGCAACCAGATTGATCGCCATCAGCACCTGTCCCCCCATGGCATATACATCGCTCAGCGCATTGGTCGCGGCAATCGCACCAAATGTATAGGGATCGTCCACTACTGGCGGAAAGAAATCGGCGGTGCTTATGATCGCCTGCTGCTCATTGACCTTATAGACCGCGGCATCATCAATCGCACCCAAGCCGACAAGCATTTGCGCAGGCACGTTGCGCTGTCGCAAAGGACGTATGACCTCAGCCAGAATGTCTGCACCTATCTTAGCCGCACAGCCAGCACAACTCGCCAGTTCCGTGAGCCGCATCGGTGAATTCGTTGTCATTGAAAAAGCCTTTCTCTTGCTGAAAGATACCTCTCTGTATTAAGTCACAAAAACCCATATCCTACCGTGGCTCACACCACTTGCCGCCGTTGGCTTAGTATTGACAATGATCGGAGCGATCATTTTACATGTGCGTCGCAACGAGCCATCACATTTGCCGCCAAACATTGTGCTGTTGCTGCTAGCGGTATTTGTGATTTATGGACGTTTTGTCATGGTACCAATAAGCTAAGAGGGGGTGTCCCCATAATGGGACCAGGGCGCCCGCTGCCTGTATCATTGCCCGAATGCGGCTCGGGGACGCCCCTCC
>CAXTCR010000065.1:0-16344 GCA_964242555.1 uncultured Ktedonobacteraceae bacterium | reverse complement strand
ACCACAAAGTCGACGGGACGCTCTATCGCATCGTCGATAATGTCCCAGAAGGCCACGCTAAAATCGTTGAAGCGTTCGCGCACACCATACTGCTCATAGCCAAGATGCGTATCAGCGATATGAATAAAAGAAGCTCGCATAGAGTGTTCTCCAAGAAATATTTTTCGAATAAGAACACTCATTATGCGGCTTTGCTGTATAATGAGTGTTCTTATTCATCCAGTTATTAATGAACCGGTGCAGGTCCAGTTACAAATCCGCGTACACTTGCGGCTGCGAGGACAAGCACGGCTATGCTATAGATGAGAATATCGAGCCGCTTGTTTTTGCCGTTTGTCGTATAGGTAAGGGCAACGGGAAGCGCGAAGACCACGATGCCACCGTAGACATAGTGTAGCCAGTACAACCCCTCACCACCACCGGGCTTTTGTCCTAGTAAAACGAGTGAAACGCCCAGCAGACCCTGAATGCCACCCAGAATCGCGGTCACAAAGAGCGAGATGTACCAGGGCCGGTTCGCGGCAAGTTTACGAAAGTACAGGATAAGTCCCCATATGCCCGCAACAGCAGCAGCCGTGAAAATCAAAAAGAAATTATAATAATGAACTGTGACAACTGCGTCTAACACATCTCTACTCCCTCTCTTATGCTATACATTCTTTTGTAAAGCTAAATTACGGAAAGAACCTCATGTAGGGGTCTAATTCTATTACATCCGTGTTGGCAATGAATGACTTAGAAGGATGCATGAAACGTTGCAACTCATCTACAACATTGTCAATTGCTAAAAGGGTGTAATAGAATTAGACCCCTACACCTATTTTGTTTCTGATGCTTGACGCATAAACTCGCGTAAGCCAGGCGCGATATCGGGACGTTTGAGGGCATAGGCGATATTGGTTGTCAGCAGTCCAAGTGGTGTGCCCGTATCATAGCGCTCACCAGCAAAGCGAATGCCGAAGCAATGTCCCTCCTCCGCCTGCATCGCCAGAGCGTCGGTTATTTCAATCTCGCCGCGTCCACTAGGTGGCGTGCGCTCGAGTTTCTCGAAGATGTCCGGTGTAAGCAGGTAACGACCGGCAACAGCTTGATCGGATGGTGCCTTCTCCGCCGATGGCTTCTCGATAAGATGTGTCACCTTCACCACCTCTGGTGTAAGTTCCTGCAGAGCAACGATGCCATAAGGTGAGACTTGACCAGACGGAATTGGAGCAGTGAACAGCGAGAGGACTGAGCCATTATACTTCTCGTAAACCTTGATCATCTGTGGAAAGATGGGTGTTTCTGGCGCAACCAGTTCGTCGCCCAACATCACAACAAACGGCTCATCGCCAACCGCATCCTTCGCGCATAGTATGGCGTGTCCTAAACCAAGCGGCGCGGACTGGCGAACGGTAATATAGGAGGCCATGGTCTGCGTATGTCGTAACTCTTCGAGTTCCTTTTGCTTACCTTTGCGCTCCAGAATAGCCTCTAGTTCAGGAAAACTATCAAAGTGGTCTGCAAGACTCCCCTTGCTCCGACTAACCACTAGAATAATCTCTTCGATGCCTGCCTCAACCGCTTCTTCAACCAGATACTGCACCACAGGCTTGTCGACCAGTGGCAACATTTCTTTGGGTGTGACCTTGCTGGCGGGAAGCACACGTGTTCCCAAGCCAGCAATAGGCAACACGGCCTTACGAATCTTCATACATCCTCCTAATGTACCTTCATGAATATGTCTTTACAATAAATATAAGCGTGCATCATGAAAATAGTATTGGTTAACTCCTTTTATTGTAGTGGATAGTCTGCACCAGGTCAAATTATGTTTATCCCCCTTGCAATATACGTATACGTATATTATACTTATACATAGGAATATCGAACGTATTTCTATGCTAGTTCCTTAACCAAAGGAGAAATTCATGCTTTACCGAGAGGAACAAACGTTAATGCCAAACAAAACCATTTATGTTGCTGATGCTGACTTACAGACATTTGAACGTGCCCAGGAACTTGCTGGCGGCAATCTGTCCTCTACGATCGTACAGGCACTACGCCGTTTTGTTGAGATGGAGGAGGCAAAGGAAAGCGGCTTCCGAGAAATCACGATTCGTGTAGGTAGCATCGCACCTGTGCGCAAACGCTTCCTGGGTCGTCTGTTAGCCAAAGGGCAAACGCGCGAACAAAAAGGTGCGACCGACGTCACATATAAAGTGTTCCTCACCATGCGAGGCAAATTCGCTCTTCATGTCGAAGATGTTGGGAATACAGCAAGTGGAGAATGGTGGGTGCTGAAAACAAGAAATTCGCGACCGGACGAGGTATACCGCTTTGACGTATTTGATACGGTAGAAGACCTCAAACATGCCGTGCCGCAGGAGGTCTATATCGCAGTATTGCAAGCAATGAACACGCCTGATGGTATCGAGATGCTCGACATTTAATGATGTTTCTCAATGCCGGTCTCCTACTTTGGAACTGGTTGTGGGGTAGGGGGAAGGCATTGAGAACTAGCATTACCCTTTGCCCGTCAAACAAACATCTCTTAAGAAGAACCATAATAGTAGTGTATAGATACTATGTACATAAAGTGAGGAATGGTGTGGCAATACAAAATCCTGCTTATGCTATCGAGGTAGAGCAACTCGTGAAGCGGTATCCCGCCGCCAAAGCGAACGCGGTTGACACTATCTCGTTCTCGGTCAAGCGTGGTGAGATATTTGGTCTGCTTGGACCAAATGGGGCGGGCAAGACCACCACAATTGGCGTACTCACAACTAGCGTCATGCCAACAAGCGGCACTGTATGCATCATGGATATTGATGTGGCGGTAGACCCGATGAGCGTCAAACAGCGCATTGCGGTCGTGCCACAGCAGAGCAATCTTGACCGCAGCCTGCGCGCACGCGAGATTTTGACCTTTCATGCCATGTATCACGGTGTTCCAAAGGCGACGCGTGAGGCACGAGCTGATGAACTCTTAAACGAACTTGGTCTGGGCAATCGTGGCAAAGAGGTCGTGCGACGCTATTCTGGTGGTATGGCTCAGCGTTTGATGCTTGCCCGCGCCTTGATGCATTCGCCCGATGTGCTTGTGCTAGATGAGCCAACTAACAGTCTCGACCCGCAGTCGCGCCTCTTCCTATGGGACCGTATTCGCTCGCTCAACGCGCAGGGCGTAACCATCCTACTTACAACGCACGATATGGACGAGGCCGATCAACTATGTGAGCGCATCGCGATTATGGACTCTGGGCGCGTGCTTGTGTTAGATACACCGAGCGAATTAAAAAAGCTCGTTCCGGGTGGCACACGCCTCGAACTGCGTGTACGCGTCCCAGAACGGGTCTCCTCTGGAAGTTCGATTCCCGCGGACGGACAGCCAAAGAGTTATATGCTCAACGCATTACGCGAAATGACGAATGCGACGAATGTCGAAGAAATCGCGGCAAAAGACGATGCAGCTGAGCGTGATGTCAACCTGTATCGGCTCTATGCTACTGACGCAAACGAACTTGTCGTAGGCGCGACACAAGCTATCAGTCGTGCAGGCGGTGAACTACGCGACATGCGTATCGTTAAACCAAGCCTTGAAGACGTGTTCATTCATCTCACAGGAAGGAATTTACGCTAGCCATGAGTGCACCAGTTCGAGTTACACCCGCACCACTCCCTGTCACACAACATACCCGACGTGAGGGACGCGTCTCGATAGCTACTACGGCATTCTGGGCTATCCTGCGCCGCGATATCTCCGTGACCTTGCGTGACTTTATTCCTTTCTTAATACAGGTCCTATTACAGCCATTGTTCTTCCTGTTCATCTTTGGTACAGTCCTACCCGCAATTGGCATCGCGCGTCAAGGCTTTGGTGCTTTATTGCTTCCTGGCATTGTCGCCTTGACGGTCGTCACTACAGCGATTCAGGGCGTCGCTCTTCCACTGGTCCTTGATCTCGGCTTTGCACGTGAGATTGACGATCGCTTACTAGCGCCTCTACCTGTAAGCCTTGTCGCGGTTGAAAAAATCATCTTTGCCACCATACGTGGTCTCATAGCGGGGGCAGTAATCTTTCCGCTCGCCTACCTTATTCTTGGCAATGAATTCCAGGTACGCGCCGATGCGGTAGGCGTCATTGTGATTGTGATGCTTCTCACGGCCATTGCTGGTGCAGCCCTGGGCTTAACCATTGGGACGCTGGTGAAGCCTGAACAGATTGGTTTGATGTTCGCGCTTATTCTGACGCCACTGTTGTTCACCGGCTGTGTACAGTACCCGTGGGGCACGCTTGGTGTGTTACGGTGGTTTCAAATCGTCACCCTCTTCAATCCACTCACCTATGCCTCCGAGGGCTTGCGTTACGCAATGGTTCCACATTTTCATGGGCAGGTCCTGCCAACGCTTAATCTCGGTTGGGTCTTCCTGGGATTGAGCGCAACAATAGTTGTCTTCTCCGCCATCGGTATCCAGACATTTAGGCGCAGAGTCGTCAACTAATAACTGATACACGAGCAAAAGCACCTATGGGACACCGTTTGTTTGTATTGTATACACAAATGGTGTCCCATAGGTGCTTTTTATGTGATATACTTTTGCTGACAAGGAGGTGCGACTTGGAAGGCTTGAGCGTCTTTAGTGGAAATGCAAATCGACCATTGGCGGCGGCAATCTGTAGGCATCTGCATATTCCACTGGGGAACGCAGACGTTTTTCAATTTAGCAACGAAAATATATTCGTCAAGATCAATGATAACGTTCGTGAGCAAGACGTTTTTATTATTCAATCCTTTAGCACTCCCGTAAACCGTTCGATCATGGAACTGCTTATCATGATTGATGCCCTCAAGCGTGCCTCCGCCTCGCGTATCACCGCTGTCATTCCCTACTATGCCTATGGTCGGACCGACAAAAAAGATCAGCCGCGTGTACCAATTACCGCTCGACTCATTGCCGACTGCATCACTGTTGCGGGTGCGCAACGGGTGCTTACAATGGATATGCACGCAGGGCAGATTCAGGGTTTCTTTAACATTCCTGTCGATGAGTTAACGGCGCAACTCCTGCTCTCGCGTTACTTTGTCCAGAAAGAACTGGAAGATTTCACAGTCGTATCAGCCGACGAAGGCTTTGCCAAAAAAGCACGGCAACTCGCCGATAGACTACAATGTCCCCTCGCCATCGTGGAGAAACGGCGTTTAGGCAACAAGGGGCAAACAGAGGTGATGGGTATTATCGGCAACGTTAGCGATCGCCACGCGATCATTGTCGACGACGAGATCGATACCGCTGGCTCTATCACGCAGGCCGCGCGCGTCGTACGTGAACGGGGAGCAAGAGACATCTACATCTGCGCCACACACGGCGTCCTCTCTGGACCCGCCATAGACCGCTTAACTGCCGCAAACATCAAAGAGATCGTCATCACAGACTCCATACCCTGCCCCGAAGACAAGCACATGCCCAACATGACCATCCTCTCTGTCGCCGAACTCTTCGCTGGTGCCATCAACCGCATACACGACGGTCGATCCATAACAGAACTTTTCCGGTAAGATTGTGCTCACGCATCATGTTTTTGTGGCACATCTGGCACTTCGACAAGAATGAGCGCGGCCTCTTCAAGCGTAGTGGCTATGAACATTTTCATAATCATCTCCTGTAAAACAGGCAACTCTGTAACGCGGTCTACCCGGTTTTTGGCAGCAGTGGCAAGGCTTGGAAAGAGTCTTTGCACAAGATTTACCAGTATTTGCCGATTCTCCTGTAGCCTTTTTTGCCGTTCCTCCTCAATTTTTTTCAGCCCCTCTTCGATTGCTTTTAGTGCTTCCTCACGTCCTTGCTCACGTCCTTCTTCTCGCCCTTCCTCGCGAGCAGCATTTATCTCCTCTTTATATGGTGATATTTCTCTAAATAGATTATACATTTGCTGAATCCTCCTCTCCAGCCATTGCTGGTCCTCTTCGTTCAAGACTAATTTAAACAACGTATACGTAACCTGTAACATATCCTTTTGCTCAGTTAGCTGAAGTCGAGTTAATATCTCCTCCGCCTTTTCATGTGTTGCGCCACCTTTTGTCAAAATCATTAATGGTAATATACCGAGCAAATTTGTTTGCCTCAAATCATCTGCTGATAGCTTAGCTAGCTCAATGTTCTGAAAATGAAAACGCAGGATTTCTTTATCCTTAGTAAACGTCCATATCAAGGGTGATGTGGGAACATTGCCATCTTGTCGTAAATATATCACACATGAGTATACATCTCTCTTGTGCTCACGCCTTGCTCGAAAGTTATACTCTAGCAAACGTTCCGCCATATCAGCGTCATTTCCAGACTGGAATTCGATATGTAAAAGAACTTCCTCGCCCTCGTACATCACGTTCAGTAACGCATCGGCGTTTACCTTCCGCCCTGTAAACTCTGTGAGCAGTTTTTCCTTGACTATCGCTCCCTTGAGTATCCACGATGCAAAATCCTGCGGTTTCTCGCTCAACAGCACTTTTAGACTTGTGTCCCACGGCGTCGCATCATCTACCATATCAACTATACTTCCTACTACTTTATTTTAAGTAGTATATCATATCAGAAGTACATTGTCGAGCTATTTTATTTTCCACCTACCAATGGCACTGTGCTCCGTAATACCTTGAATTTTGTATTGCCCGCAACCTCCTCAACGTGTCCAAAAAACGCTTTGAGCACTGGCTCGTACTTTAAAAAGCGGTTCGCGACAAGATGGAAGCGTCCCTGTGGTCGCAACACCTGTGTTGCGCCACGAATAAAGCTTTCAGCTATAGCTGTAGTCTGTAGCCCCGCCTGATGAAAGGGGGGATTTGTCGCCACGAGATCGAAATGTTGTCCCTGCACTGCCTGCACACCATCACTTGGTACTACTCGTATATTGTGCAAGCCACTCTGCTCAATAACCTTCTGTGAGGCTGCGACGGCGGCGAGACTTGCGTCAACCATCGTAACATGTCCCCGACTGGCAATCTTGGCTATATGCAAGCCAATAAAACCAGCTCCACTACCAATATCCAATGCTTCGTCCGTCACCCGCACCTCCATCGTCTCAAGCAAGAGCCGCGTCCCCTCATCCAATTTAGAGTCCGCAAACAACGTAGGGACTCGTTCACCATGTCCTTCTCCTCCATCATTCACAAAAGAACTTACCTCACCTTTCCATACAGACGCTAAAACACGGTGTCCCTTGCTCATGCTAAGCGTCTCGACATTGCCAAAGACCTCCTCCATATGCTTGCCAATCGAGAGAATGCCACGATCTTTAGCACCAGTCACATACAACTTCCCACCGGTTTTTAGAGCAGAAGCCGCTACTTGTAGTCCATAAAAAATCCACGCTTTACTCGGTTGGTACAGCAGGTTCATTACGGCAACATCCACAGGCACCTTTGAGGAGTGTAGGGTGTAGTCATGAAAGGCGATATGTCGTACGTTTGTCGCCTGTTTATATGCATTGAGCGTTGTAATATTATCTTCAGCAAGCAGCACCATTCCCCTCCGTAGTTGCTTTAGCGCAAACGGGACAAAAGGATCGGGCGCCGAATTTAGGACAAGGAGGGTTGAAGCGGGAGTGAGCGTAACCATTTCACATAATAAACAAGACTGAAGCATGCTATATAGCCCTTTACATTGATAACGCGTTTCTGAGTGATATTATACTCATCGCGCAGACGCTTCCTCTAGCGGAAGTCGTCACAAATCCCAGCATCTTCTGGCGGCACAAGCACGTGGGCAAAAGCTCCATATGCTGAGCTTGATCTGCGAGTTACAACATATAGTAGAGGAATGTATCTTTGTATAACAAGGCGGGAGTGAGGATGAGATGCTTAAACAAGATTGGCGAAAGATGAAAAATCTGTAATGAAAATCTTTGTCGCTTTGTACACAAGCATGAAAAGACATTCATGAACACAAGAAACAGATTCACACCACCTTCATGACTCCATGATATAGTATCCCTTGTAGAGAAAAAGAGAAATAAATAAATCTCGCGGAGAAGGGACCTGTCGAACGAGACTTTCACCTACGCCCAAGGCACAGATGATACGCATAGCTCGACAGAATGGTAAGGTAGTAGTTGGGAAGAGGATGCGAGAGAGGAGTGTCATCGGGGATGATATGTGGAAGTGAGGATGTGTGACACGTGTATAAGGGATGAATGTGGGAAGAGGCGTTGGGTGGAATATTTATTTCGGGGATACGTGGGAGTGAGGTTGGGTTAGTAGGAACCTGATAGATTGCGTTTGCTTTATTTCGGTGGGGGGCTATGTAGAAGATGAAGGGCATAGATACACGATACAGTAGTGATTAGGTTGTAAGGGTGGGGTAACGTATCGAGTGAGTGAGCGAAAGAGATATGCGCGGGGGACTTATGTGGGAGTGAGGTACGTGTGAGGAATTATGTGGGAGTGAGGTACGTGTGGGGACGCATATCATAGCAGGTTCTATAGGAGAGGGAGTAATGTGGTAGATGGAGTATAGAACCTGCAACAGGACACGAGAGAAGGGTGAGTTCAAATTTTTTGGACGTAACGTGGCAAGGGCGGGCATGAACTCACATTTGCTTAGCGTAGGGCAATTCGCCATTCTTTCAACCACTTTCGTGTACGGTGTTCGCGCACACGGATTACGGCATTATCCTCGAACACATGGATCGCAAACGATGGGATCACGTTAGGTTCATCAGGTATATACGTTGCCTTTGTGTTTCCTTCGCTCAGGCGCAACCCCGTTTTTGTGCCGGTATACCATGGGGACATCAGATTCACAAACGTCACGGGATGCCCTTCTAGCTTCTCGGTGACAACAAGTTGTGGTGCCTCCCAGCCAGAATGAGTATGTCCACTCATAAACAAGAACACGTTTGTGTGGCGTGCCAGGATTGCTCGCACCTCTTGCGAGTTTTCGGGTGAAAAGAAATTTCCCGCCGAGCTAAAATCACTGTGCACCACTCTATCACGCTCCAGCACTGTATTACGCAAAGGACAATGCAGAAACACAATCGCGGGCTTGTCAGCATTGCGGGACAGCTCTTCTTCTAAAAAGGAAAGTGTTTGTGTAGATATATACACATAGTCAGGTTTTTCTAACGCATAGGGATTGGGATAATCAAGCATAATACAGTGTACGCCATTGGTGGTCCACGAATAACGCACAGGCTTTTGCCATGCCTTGCTAAACGTCTCGGCCAGTGTTGCAGGGTCCTCCCCATTGGTTGCCATGAACTCGTGATTGCCAACCCCTGGATAGAAGGGAACTCCCTCTAGCTTTTGAGTAAGTGCCGTTATCGCCGTCGTATAGTTCTCAAGCGCGCATGTCTCAATTAAATCCCCCGGCGAGACACAAAACGCGGGTTTGCCCTCTGCCTCCCACAATGTCTTTAAGTCCTCAAACATAGGTGCAAGTCGCTCAGTGTGCGCGACATTCCACGCCGGGAGAGCACGAAAGTGCATATCGCCAATGCCCCAGAAATACACTAGTTCGGGCGTTGCTCCTGTCATTTCATCCTCTTTCTAAACGGTATTTTGTATAAGCATACGTCAAATTTGTTAAGAGGGCATGATACAACCCACAAACACTGTCCCTTGTAGCTCATAAGGGACAGTGTTTGTGGGTTGTATCGTGTTTTAGCCTACGCGTCCACCCGTAATTTCCAGGACATGACCTGATACATAGTCCGAGAGCGGTGAGGCCAGGAAGAGCATAGGTCCAGCTGCTTCTTCCGGCGTGCCTGGGCGACCTAAGGGAATCATCATCGCGCCCATCTGCCGCATCTGTTCTGGTATGCCGAGTGCGATGTTTTCGCCATCACGCTCAATCGTTTCCGCCGAATCCTTTGCCGCCGTTAAACGTGTGTCGATAAAGCCGTAACACACGCAATTCACCTGCACATTGTAGCGTCCCCACTCCTTCGCCAGCGTCTTCGTCACACCTGTGATACCTGCCTTACCCGCTGAGTAGTTCACCTGTCCCGCATTGCCATAGACGCCGGAAACAGATGAGACGTTGACCACTTTGCGTGCCTTCGGACGCCCCCCTGCACTCTGCTCTTTTTTCGCAGCATTCCGAATATAGGCCGAGGCTTCACGTAGAATACGAAATGGCGCGGTGAGATGCACGTCAAGCATTGCGTACCACTGCTTGTCGGTCATATTCTGAATAACGCTATCCCACGTGTAGCCCGCGTTATTGACAATGATGTCGAAGCCTCCGAAGTTGTCCAGCGTGGATTTGATGAGCCGGGCAGGAAACGCTTCGTCTGTCACATCGCCCGCAACCACCAACGATTTGCCGCCAGCACTACGAATAGCCGTTGCCGTCTCCTCCGCTGGTGCCGGATCCAGGTCGCTCACAACTACTGCGGCTCCCTCAGACGCAAACAGCTTCGCTGCCGCAGCCCCAATGCCACGTCCCGAGCCGGTCAAAATAGCAACTTTGCCATCAAGCATACCCATGCGCTGTATTCTCCTTATCTTGTAGGGAGCACAGTCATCATATCCTTCTCGAAGTGCCGGCAGGCCAAAAGGATGTGACCGATGCAGTCCCTACAGCAACGTTTATACATCAACATTCTATTTACCGTTTGGGTAAAACAGCTGTGAAGGTTCCGGCAACCTTGACATCGCCGTTCTGATCGGCGGCCTGCACCTTGCCACTGATACGAGCCTCTCCGTCGACCTCGTTCTTTTCGGTAACGGTACCGGTACAGGTAATCACATCGTCAAGGTGCGTCATGCCCTTGAAGCGCACATTAAATTTTCGCAGCGCAGCAGGTCCCACATAATCACTGAGCAACTGCCCAACAAAGCCCATAATGAGCATACCATGGGCAATAACGCCACCTGTGCCGATCATTTCGCCAATCTTCGGGTCTGTGTGCAGCGGATTAAAGTCACCTGATGCACCCGAATAGCGCACCAACTGGTTCAGTGTGACAGGACTCTTGACCAGTTTGGGTAGTTCGTCGCCAACCTGTACATCATCGTAATATTGCACTTTTGGATGTTGGATGTTTGTCGTTGTCATGTTCGTATCTCCTCATGGGGACGGGGGTGATGGATCAGACCCGTACAGTGCTGTTATTCACGTACAACAATTGTGCTACGTGCATTAAGCACAGGTTGATTATGCTGGTTTGTATAGCGGGTTTCGGTGGTGACGATATCCATCGAGGAGCCATCTCTGCCCTGCCGGTTCTTGCCTTCTATAACGGTGGTCACACCCGTGACTATATCTCCCGGATAGATTGGCGCAAGATATTCGTACTCCTCCTCGCCGTGCAGGATGCGCATCACGTTGATACCAACACTTGCCAGATTGTTGCCGCCCTGCCGGTTGCCCCAAAAGTTGAAGGTGGTTGGACTGGTGGGATAGAGAGGCGTGTCTTTGTAGCCCGCAGCTTGAGCTGCCTCACGGCTATGATAAATAGGATTTGGGTCGCCAATCGCGAGCGCCAATTCGCGAATTTTCGCGCGCTCGACCTCAATCGTAAATGGGGGAAAACTCTGACCGATCTTGCTCTTATCAAACATGAGTATACTGCTCCTTCGCAAGTTTCAATGTTCATAGGAAAGCTTGTCGTGCTCTCAGTATGAAATGCAAGCGGGAGCGTTGTCAAGGCACATTGTCCGTGGGGGTTTAATTCCATTACACCCTTATTTGGCTTGTGGTGCGGCTGGAGGGTGTAATGGAATTAGACCCCTACATGTTGTAAAATAAAGACAATGTATCAGTTCTCTCTATAAACGAGCTACAAACGAGGAGCAACACGTATGGGCATGACCAACGATGGCCTGTCTTACTGGATGGCCGATACTCCTTCCAGTACTCCACTACTTCAAACAACTGTTGGTGACTTCTTTGATACGCGTGCAACCGAACTCGCGACGAAAGAGGCTCTGGTCTATTCTTGCTATCCAGAATTTGGAGACCTGTACAATCTTCGTTGGACCTACGAAGAGTATCACCAGCGAGCAACTGCCGTAGCACGTGGTCTGCTCGCGCTCGGTTTCCAGAAGGGCGAGCATATCGCGGTGTGGGCCGTCAATCTTCCTGAGTGGCCCCTCTTGCAAATGGCTGCGGCTAAAGCTGGTTTGGTACTCCTTACAATCAATCCCGCGTACCGTTCAGCAGAACTTGAATATGTGTTGAAACAGGGCGACGTGGTGGCCCTCTTTTTTATGGAGCGTGTGCGTGACCACAACTGCTTAGAGACGGTCAGCGCGATGATCACCCCCAGTGCTACGCATGGACAGGTAAGCGGTGAACGTCTACCACGCCTACGCTATACATGCTTGCTGGGACCATCTCCCTCGGTCAACGCGTCCCAAAGTTCCTGGCGTCCTGCCCTTTTTACCGAGATGATGCAAGGGGGCGAAGGGGTCAGCGAGGAGACCCTCAGGGCTAGGCAGGCATCAGTCCAACCTCATGATGTCGCAATGATTCAGTACACCTCCGGCACAACAGGTTTTCCTAAAGGCGCGATGCTAACTCATTACGGTATTGTCAACAATGCCGCGAAATTCATGGAGCGCTGGGGTTTAGGGCTGGGCGAAAAGAGTTGTACTGCTATGCCTTTCTTCCACGTCGGCGGCTGCATCCTTGCAGTGCTTGGAGCCGTTTATACCGGCGGGTCCCTGCATCCTATGTTGGCCTTTGATACGCTCAAAATGCTCCAGATCATCGACAGCGAACATTGCACAACTCTTGGTGCTGTACCAACAATGCTCATAGGCATGCTGCAGCATCCCGATTTCGCCAAGTACAACTCCTCCTCGCTCCACGCTGTTGTAAGCGGCGCGGCCTCTGTACCCGTCTATTTGATGGAGCAGGTGAAAGAGCGTATTGGCGCGAACGTGGCGATCGTCTTTGGCCAAACAGAGTCGAGCGCGGCAATCACGCTGACCTTGGCCGACGACTCATTTGAACTGAAATCCGCAACGGTTGGTCTCCCGCTGCCATATGTCGAAGTGAAAATCATCAATCCTGTTACAGGGGAGATCATGCCATCTGGGGAACGCGGCGAACTATGCTGCCGTGGTTTCCTCGTCATGCGGGGGTACTACAACATGCCCGAAAAAACGGCGGAGGCAATTGATAGCGATGGATGGCTGCACACAGGAGACCTTGCCACGATGAATGCGCAGGGCTACATCAACATCGTTGGCCGGCTCAAAGAGATGGTCATTCGCGGTGGCGAGAATATCTTCCCACGCGAGATCGAAGAATTTTTGATCCGCCACCCGCAAATAGCCGATGCGCAGGTTCTCGGAGTGCCCGACGCCTTCTTTGGCGAGGAACTCCTCGCCGTTATACGACTCAAACCAGGCGAACAACTTTCACCGGACGAACTACGCGTCTACTGCAAAGCTCACATCAGCCATCAAAAGATTCCGCGCTACTTCCAATTCGTCGAAAACTATCCAATGACTGCCAGCGGCAAAGTGCAGAAATTTATACTGCGTAAGCAAGCTATTGAAGCATTAGGATTACAAAAGGTAGCGGAGACCAGAACAGCGTAAGAAATCTCTCGATCCTTATGCAGCTTAAGACACAAGCAAGGGGTGCAAGTGGTCAGCCACTTGCACCCCTTGCTTGTGTTTAAACACTATGAAATTTTTTCAGGGATTGTGAGTGAGCCAGACTTGATCTGGTTCGCGAAATCATCGGCTTTGGCCTTGACATCGGAAGGCAGGCCGCTGATGAGTGGAGCATAGCCAACGCCATCGTGAGCGAGGTCAAAAGATGGTGGGTTATTAGAGAACTTGCCCTGTTCAGTGTTCATAATCGTATCGTAGATTGCTGTGTCGACGCGTTTGAGCGCACTCGTTATCACACTTGAGTTGACCGAACTCTGGTCGGCGTCAACACCGATGCCGTACACGTTCTTTGAATGGGCCGCATCAAGTGAACCAACGCCACAGCCGCCTGCAACCTGGAACACGATGTCCGCCTTGTCATTGGATATACGGCTATTGGCGATGTCTTTACACTTCGCGGTATCTGTGAAGCTCTGCGAGAAGTTTACCAAGACCTTGACAGAGGGTAGAACTTTTTGTGCGCAGTACTTGTAGCCTGCGATATAGCGATCAACAGGTGGAATATCCAGACCGCCAACGGCAAGAATTGTATTTGCGCCAAGCAGATTTGGAACCTTTGCTTTGCCATCGGCTTCCATCTGTCCTGCAACTGCGCCAACGAGACAACCCGCCTCTTGCTCCTTAAAGAAGAGTGGAGCGACATTAGGCAAATTCTCACAGTTGCCCTGTGCATCAGTAGCACACCCATCAACGATAGCAAACTTTTTGCTGGGGAACTGTTTCGCAACCTTGTCCAGAGGCTGCTGCATCAAGAAGCCCACAGCCAGCACGAGGTCTGCGACCTGCGCCGCTTGCGTGAGGTTTGTCACATAATCGTTCTGTGAGGTCGTCTGAATAACCTTTTCTTTATAATTGTACTGGGACAGTCCCTTTTGATAACCCATGTAGGCAAGATGGTTGAAGCCGTTGTCATTCAAACCACCAATGTCTGTAACGAGAGCGACTTTCAAGTTTGATGCCGTGGGCGTTGTGCCACCTCCACCACCACTTGTGCCACCTGAGCCGCCACTACTACCACAGGCGACCAGCAACAGGGACAAGAGCATGAGGAGGGACGCGACTTTCGCAAGATTGCGCATAAGAGATAGGTCCTTTCTTCTCCGTACATGAGAAAAAATGAACGATTAGCCAAAGCAAAAGACCTATAAATACTTTGCTTGCAGGTAGTTTGTTCTGCTTCGATGCTAATACACATTTCTGGGCAACACTTCACTAAGGCAAGCTATAGCAAAATGCCCATGTAGTAAAACATACGTCAGTAGATGAGCATTTCTCACACAAAGTAAACAGGGACGAGAAGTTGTGCACTAGTCGTCCCTGTTCACTTTGTAAAAAATCTCTACGCACGGACCTCTTCGAGCATAGACAAATTGATGAAGAGGTCGCAACTCTGGCGCAGCGTCGCGGACATCGCCTCATCGAAGGCCGCAACTTCGACGCGCACTCCATGGTCGGAGCAGTAGTCGAGCATCGGCATGAAGTCGCTGTCTCCACTCACAAGCACAATCACATCCACAGCGCCCCCATCAACGAGGCGCACGACATCCATACACAGGTCAAGGTCAAGGTCGGCCTTTTTCGCACCACTGGCAAAGGTCTTGTAGTTCTTCGTCGTAATGCGATAGCCAAGTCCCTTAACCGCTGTGAGGAACATCTGCTCATCACCGGGTTGTGGACTTGTCGGGCAATACGCATGGGCACGTACCAATCGCCTGTTACCACGCAAGAAATCGAGCAACTTGCCAAAGTCAATGGCGATGCGCTGTGTACGCGCGGAGTAGAGCAAGTTGGCAACGTCGACAAACACGCCTACACGCTCGTTCGAAGGAAATGGAGGTAACGAAACCGAAACGTTTGTCGGTGCCTGATTCGCACGGCGAAGTTCCGCCACCATACGGTCTGACTGCGTCTGAATCGCCTGCGATACAATGTTGGCAAAGTGATTCATCGCTGCTGCTGGCAGCATACCGTCGACCGCTCTCGTTTGATACATTGATGTACGCTGTGGCTGCGACTCTACCCGTACCGTTCGCCCATCGCGAGTTGTATTGACGCTCCCACGTGCTGGCGACGGCTCTGGTCCCATAAATGGACCACTTTCCTCATTGCCCTGATTCATCTGTCCTACTGTAAAACCTGATGTGATCGAGTAGGACGCGGATGCAGCTGCTTGCTTATCAACTATGCCATTCGGCGGCGTTGATGTTACTGGTGCTGCTGGCGCAAGTGGGGCGCTCTGTTGCGCGCCATTTGTACTTGTCACACTCTCTTTCGCAATCGGCGTACCAGTAGACGGGGTTGCACGATGGCGACGACGGCGACGAGAGGAGCTTGCCTTTTGCAATTCCGAGTATTCCAACGGTGGCAAGTCTTCTGGTGCAACATCTTCTGCGTTCGTCTCGCTTACAAGTGCCGCCGCAATCTCACTCACTGACGCGGGTGCCACTACGGGAGCGGCAACGTTCTGCTCCTTCTCGCGCTCCTGCCGTACAGGGCGCTCTCCACCATTCCGACGGCGTCCCTGCTCTGTCGCTGTGACGCCACTATTTTCTGTACCAATCAATTCCCCACCCTGCTGCTCTTCCTCGCCTGTTGCTGGCGCACTCACACTAGCATTTTTTACAACTGAACTCTCTTCAACACGTGCAAATGACGGCGTTGGCTGTGTAGCTGGCGGCGGAGTTAAAGCACTACCGTTGTTCGCTTGCACAGGAGTCGCGGGCTTACTACCCGC
>CAXTCR010000064.1:0-16712 GCA_964242555.1 uncultured Ktedonobacteraceae bacterium | reverse complement strand
CACCGGGTGCGAGTTGCTGCACGGGTTCAAGAGGATCAGTGTTCTTGCTGCTCATCTGTGTGAGCCGGTACAGTGCATCGATTGGTACAACGCCGGTGAGCAATGTATACAGCGTTGCGGCTAAACCGTAGATATCCGTACGCAGATTTGTGCCGCGCGCATATTGTTCTGGTGCCCCATACCCTGGGGAGCAACGACGAACAGCGGTGGTGGTAGAGTCCTGTTCATACTCCTTGGCAATGCCAAAGTCAACAAGTACAGACTCATTGCCATGGGGCACAATAATGTTTGCAGGCTTAATATCACGATGAATGATGGGTGGCTGCAATTTGTGAAGATAGCTCACAGCATTCATGATGGGAGCCATCATGCTGAGCGCGTCAGGTGGAGAGAAACGCTTTTCGGGCTGTTGTTGCCGTAATATCTCCAGGTTGGGTCCTGCGACGTAATCCATCAACATGTAGACACGGACGTTGCGGTCATCCTCGAAGACACGGTATACGCGTGGCAGTGCTGGATGATCGAGGCGCGTAAGCACTTCGCACTCAAAGGCGAAGCGTTCGCGCTCCTCTCTGTTTGGATCAATTACTTCCTTAAGGGCAAACACGTTTCCACGTACGCGCTGATCTCGCACCCGGTAGACAGCGCCGAAGCCTCCCCTGCCTAATAGGTCCTCTACAATATACCGGTTCTTTACAATGCTCCCGATCGAAAGCGTCGCGCGTACGTCTTGCACCGCTCACCTCATAACGAATGTATTTGCTCTCTCGCATTATAGCAATGGCAAACAATGCATGACAAGCTCAGGTGCTACACAGGCTCCTCTTGAAGAGTTCCTCTTGACGCTTGCTCAATTGGCAATGTTGTTGGCACACTATCCTGTACAATCAAACGTGCACCGCGCTGGAATGTGAGATAGGCCCAAGCCCATTGAAACAAGACCAGGAAGCGGTTGCGGAAACCAATCAGGAAGAAAATGTGGACGGCAAGCCAGAAAAACCAGCCAACAAAGCCTGTAAGACGGAGAAAACCGAAATCGGCAATACCGTATGCCCGTCCAACAGTCGCGAGGTTGCCTTTGTTCCAATAGCGGAACGTTCGTGCTTGCTCTTCTCCATTCACACGACTTGCAATCACAGCACCGGCATAGGCTCCTTGTTGCATCGCCACAGGTGCCACGCCTGGAAGTGGCTTTCCATCCTGGAAGACACTCGCCGTATCGCCAATCACAAACACATTTGTATGTCCTGGAAGGGTCAGATCAGGTTGGACTTTCACACGTCCTGCGCGATCTACCTCAGCACCCAACCATTTGCCAGCAGGGGATGCCGCAACACCAGCAGTCCAAATCACTGTCTTTGCGTTGAGACGCGTATCACCAAGAAAAACACCCTCATCATCAATACTTGTGACCGCGGTATGAAGCTTTACCTCTACATGTAGCTTTTCGAGTGCTTGTTGCGCCTTTGTTGCCAACTTTTCGGGAAAGGCGGCAAGCATCCTCGGGGCTGCTTCGACAAGAATGATGCGTGCGAGTTTCGGGTCAATGCGCCGGAAATCGCTTGCCAACGCTTTGTGGGCAAGTTCTGCGATGGCGCCCGCCATCTCCACACCTGTTGGACCAGCACCGACAAGCACAAAAGAGAGGAGGGCTTGGCGCTTTATCGGATCGGTCTCCATCTCAGCCGCTTCAAACGCCAATAGGACTTTGCGACGAATAGCGGTTGCGTCGGCAATCGTCTTTAGGCCAGGGGCAAAGCGTTCCCATTCATCGTGCCCAAAGTAGCTGTGCGTGGCACCTGTTGCAACAATCAGGTAGTCATACTGTAGTGAACGCTGCGACATCTGGACGTACGAATTTTGGAGGTCAATGCCAGTCACCTCCGCCATCATGATGTTTAGATTGCGTTGCTTTCTAAGGATATGACGGATCGGACCAGAAATGTCAGCAGGCGAAAGTTCGGCAGTAGCGACTTGATACAACAGTGGTTGGAATAGGTGATGATTATTGCGATCAATTAAGGTAACATGTACTGGTGCGTGTGCAAGTGCCTGCGCTGCTTTTATGCCACCAAAGCCTCCGCCAATAATCACGACATGTGGTTGTGCAAGGGATTTTGCGGCACTGTCTTGCGCAGTAGGCGTGGTATATACATCCATGATCTCTGCTCCATGCGTCTCGACAAGGAGGCGATTTCGTGTTCTTCCTCGAACACGTTTTGCTATGTTTCTTTCTTCTACACTTCTATTATACCACAACCATAGCAGAAAGATTGGCGACGCAAGAGCTACTTATAAGGTTTAGTTCTGATCGAGGAACGCGAGGACTGCAATTTCTTCTGGATGTAGCCCATGTAATGCCTCTACCACGGCTTGCTCATCATTGCTCTGTAAAGCTTTGAGCAAAGAGCCGTTGAGATACGCATCTATGATCTCTGGATGCACATAACTTTTACGACAGATTGCAGGCGTATTTCCGAGATGCTTTGCAGCAGCCTCAATTGCACGCACAACGTTTTTCTTGGCCTGTGTCTGTGATTCGTACTCACCGAAGTCCTGTAAGGCACACATTGCGGTAACGGTGCCCGACCATGTGCGGAAATCTTTAGCGGTGAACTCTTGCCCTGTAATCTGTTGTAGATACTCATTCACATGATCTGACTCGATTGTGTGCAAATGCTGATGTTCATCATAATACTGGAAAAGCTGATGACCAGGAAGAGATTGTGCACGCTTGATGATTTTCGCGAGTTGGCGATCTTTAACATCAATCGTATGCTCTTTTCCACTTTTTCCACGAAAGTGAAATTCTACTTTTGATCCCTCTACCTCGACATGATCGTCACGCATAGTTGTCAATCCAAAAGAGCCATTCTCGCGGGCGTATTCTTCGTTGCCAATGCGAATAGAGGTGGTATCTAGCAAGCGTACCACTGTAGCGAGCACTTTTTCGCGAGGCAAATCTCGCAGGCGTAGATCATGCTCAACACGCTCACGTATCTGAGGCAAAGCCTTGCCAAAGGCTAGCATACGATCATATTTTGTCTCATCACGAATTTCACGCCATTTAGGATGATAGCGATACTGCTTTCGTCCTTTACCGTCCCTGCCTGTAGCTTGAATGTGACCGAGAGGATTAGGACAAATCCATACGTTGGTCCACGCGGGTGGAATGCCAAGAGAACGAATACGTTTGAGTTGCTCTTCTTCATGAATAGGTTTGGCATCAAGACCAAGATAGCTAAAGTGTTTTCCGGCCCTCTTCCGGCGTATTCCTGGCGTTGCGTCGGATACATAGCGCAGCCCAGCTGCCTTTGCCGCCTCAACAGGAGGTGCAATATCTTCGCTTTGCATCTCTTGCGAAATTATTTGTGACATATCTATTCTCCTGACATATAAGTATGTCATTACTCGTAGTTATGGGCCTTAAACATTGCACGTTAGAAACAACCAATTGGTAGACAACGTAGTGTTTATGTATGAACGGAAAGCGCGAAGAGCATTAGAACTTATCATACATTATGTTCTAAACGAAAAATGCATACTACAAGTATAGTATATCTATGCACACGATACACATAATACACATACACATACAAAAGAGATTACAAATTTTAATAATTGAAACTAGACAGCTGATAATATATGTCATATACTTCTTGTTGTATGATTTACACATGTCGATAAGACTCGAACGGCGGCAAACACCCGTCAAGCATGCTGTACATCAAATAAAAATGCAGAGAGAACAACTCTTGTTCTCCTTAATCTACGCATTTTTGAGGGACTAACTTAGTATACGCCTCAAAAGTGTGTATCTTGGATGGAGGTTTTGTACATGTCGAACTACGATCAGCAGGATCAGTACAATCAGGGCAACCAAGGCGGTTACGGCCAAGACCAATACAATCAAGGCAACAAGGGCAATCAAGGTGGTTACGGCCAGGACCAGTACAATCAAGGCAATCAGGGCAATCAAGGTGGTTACGGTCAGGACCAGTACAATCAAGGCAATCAGGGCAATCAGGGCGGCTATGGTCAGGACCAATACAACCAGGGCAACCAGGGCAACCAGGGCGGCTATGGTCAGGACCAATACAACCAAGGCAACCAGAGCAATCAGGGCGGCTATGGTCAAGACCAGCATAACCAAGGCAATCAAAGCCAGCAGCAAAATCAGGGATCATTAGATGGCGCACGCGACATGGCACAAAACCAGGTCGATCAGGCAATCGACAAGTTTGGCAACCAGATTCCAGGAGGCTCACAGTATACGCAGCAGGCCAAAGATGCTGCACACGGCATCCTTGACAACCTGGAAAAAGAGGGTGAGAACCGTTTAGGCAACCTTGGTGGTTCGCTTGGCGGCATGTTTGGTGGCAATAACCAGTAGTACTTCACAAGCAAGTACATGCCTATGGATAGGTGTTCCCTTATCCATAGGCATTTTTCATTTCCTCCTTTTTCTGTCTTCTTCTAAGGCCAGTTATTCGTACCACAACATATAGACCTCTTTTCTTTTTTGTATTTGCTTGCTTCTAAACTATGAGCTTATGTTATTTACTCTCGTAAGCGTATCGCGATGAAAAAATTATGGAAGAAGTACATTATGCGTTCACTAGTTTGGAAATATAGCATGTTTATTATGAAGGGCATATGGGCACTTGTAAAAGTTGCCCTGCTGGTTATTCTACGCGATCTTCTTGTCAAGAGACAGGTGGAGGTTCGCACGCAAGAATTGGCAAGGCGCGAGGCACAACAGCGAATGAATGAATTCTTAAGTGTTGCAAGTCACGAACTGAAAACTCCGCTGACAAGCATCAAAGGAAACATTCAGCTAGCCGGACGCAAACTTAAGTCGAAACTTGACACGAGCACGCCACACACCTCAGACGCTTCCGGTGTTAAACCCGATGAATCGATGAGCAACCTCTTGAGTGAAGCGCGAGAACTGCTTGAGCGTACAGATAAGCAAATCACGCAACTCTCACGGTTGGTCAATACACTCTTAGAGAGTTCGCGTATTACAGCTAACACAATGGACTTACTGCTGGACCTGTGCGAGTTAGACACACTGGTGCGAGAGGTGATGCAAGACGCAAAACTCATTCCGCAAACACGTGTATTCAATGTTCAACTTCCAGACTCCGAAGAAAGCGTGTTAGTCATGGCTGATGCTAACCGCATCAAGCAAGTGATTACTCACTTGCTGTCAAACGCGCACAAATACTCTCCTGCTGAAGGACGCATAGATCTAGTTTTAGAGACAGAGGACCATCTTGCGCGCGTCTCTGTTGCTGACGAAGGACCGGGCATTCCACTGGGCGAACAGGACAAAATTTGGGAGCGCTATTATCGGGTGCCAACTATTGAAGTCCTTAATGGCAGTGAAATTGGGTTGGGACTGGGACTTCACATTAGCCGCACTATTATAGAGCAACATCACGGTCGCATTGGTCTACAAAGTAATCCAGGTATAGGCTCGACGTTTTGGTTTACCCTGCCCCTCTCCGTGCATACTGTTGTATAAGATTTTCCATTGAGGCTCTCAAACGGGAACAAAAAATGCCTTCCTTTCGTCTAAACTTTTAGAGGCTATAATTGACTTTTTGCCCGTAAAGCACTACACTACTACACACTAGAGTCCTTATAGACTCAAAACAAGCACGAGTAGTGCGCAGAGAGAGGAAATGTGCAATGGACGCAATTATTGGGCGCTACCGGGTACGAATGGAAGAGATGGGGATGATCCTTAAACACGCTTCTGGCATTAGTTTTGATCTCACTCCTGATGAGACGTTGAGCCTTCTTGATTTTATCAGTGCCTACCGCCAGACGCTTCTCATGATGCTGCAAGAAGGGGACAAGGAGACAGAACCACAACTGGAGCGTATCGTCATTAAAAAGAGCAAAGAAGACGAAGTATAAGCCCTTAATACTGTTGATTTGTGGAGGATGTATCCTATACGAGCATTAATCACTTTTCTCTCTTTGTGACTGCTACATATTCCTTTGGCGAGCTGGTAGTTTTATCGTAAAGGTGCTGCCTTTCCCCAGGACCCCTTCACTTGTAATACTGAGGGATCCTCCATGTTTGGCAACGAGAGTATCCACCAGATACAGTCCTAAACCCAATCCTTTCGCATCAATGTTCTGTGCGTTTTGCGCACGGAAAAAGCGTTCCGTGAGCCGCTCCTGCTCATCCTGTGGAATACCTATCCCTTGATCTTCGACCGCTATCTCAATGGAACCATCATGTAAGTCGCGCAGAGACACTGTTACAGGTCCACCATTTGGGCTATATTTCACAGCATTACTCAGCAGATTTATAACAACCTGCTCCAAGCGCTCTGCGTCACCCTGTACCTTTAATTGCTGCTGTACCGCGTCCTCAAACTGCTCTTCCTCATCATTAAGAGCAATCGGTTGCTCATTCACAAGAAGACGCAACTCGTGATGCTGTGCAATTGGTGCGTAATCCTGCAGCGTTTGTTTGACCAGTTGTAATAAATCAATCTCTTTAAGTTCGAGTTGGAGACGCTGCAGGTCCAGCCGACTCACATCCATCAATGCATTGATCATGTGCTCTATACTTTGCGTCTGGTGCTCGATACTCTTTAACCCACTTAAGAGTTCAGAACTTGCCACGTCGGTGGCCTGCTGAGAACGCTTCAAACGACGCTGGAGGATCTGGGCATGACCTCGAATAGCGGTGAGCGGATTTTTGAGTTCGTGCGCAGTCAGCGAAAGAAAATCTTCCTTGTCTTTGAGTAGGCTACGCACGGCCTGGATTTCTTCTTCCTTCTTCTCTGAAAACTGCAAGAGCGATGTACGCTCAATAGACATACTGACCAGGCGAGCAAGTGCTTTCAACAAATCAACGCTCCACTGCGGAAAATACGTATCGGCAATACTCAGTGGTCGCACTCGCTCGATACCAAGTAGGCCAAGGACGTGCCCATTGAGCAAAACCGGTGCATAAATAGCTGCACACAAGTTCTTCATTCTCTTGCGTAGTGAGCGCGATGGGAATTCAACGGAAATAGGCATTTTTAGCCGCAAGGCGCGCATATGTGCGGTGGAGGACTGGAGAGCTTGCTCTGTATGTAGTTCCATCGATGAAAGTTCATCCCTCCATTCCTCGGCACTCAGGCGGCTATCTCCAAAGATTGCTACTGGTTCAAGCAAGCTTTTTGCCTCATTGACGCGGAACGCAACACTGCTATCCACGGCCTCTAATTGCGGCAATAGGGCAGCAATGCGTCGTAGTGCTTCATAAGGATCATGCACGTCCTGCGTCACCGCGATCGCCTCTACCAGAATGTTCAGCGAAAGTTCGGCCTCCTGCTGCTGTAACACATTATCGCTGACATCCTGCGAGATAATGACAACCGCGCTTACCTTATCTTTTCCTTCGTGTAGTGGCAGTGTGTTCAGCAGAAGCACATGATGCTTATCGCGGTGAATCAATACATGATGCACCTGCTCACCATTGAGCGCCTGTGCTACAGGAGGCAATTGCAGGAGCTTACGAGCATGGGGCTGAGAAAGACGCCAGTGCTTGTGCGCGAGTTCATTCGCATAAAGAATGTCGCCCTTCACGCTGATGCAGCACACCCCATCGTCAAAGGCACTTAAGAAAGGACTGATATCGTACTGGCTAATCTCGACCATGCTACTCTCCTCTAGCTAACTTCTTGCATACTGATTATACACACTTTGAGAGAACGAATGAAAGCACGACATTACTGGTATACGGATATAGAATGATAAGAGACGCCCTTTTCGTATGCTAGACTTAGAGCAAGTGGGTATAAGGAGTGGTACATGGAGAGACCAAGTACTCACAATTACTAGGTGTACTAGCATTACATGGGGAAAAACATGGAATTGATTGGAGTTGGCGCCACTATCGTGGAGAATGTGATTATTTTGCGGTGTATTGTGCTGACCTAAATCAGGTATACCTCATCCCTGTAGACCAAGTAGGAATACCTCGTGCTCACCTACGAATAGAATCAACAAAGAACAAGCAGGAAAAGAATGTAAGATGGGCGAAGGACGACGGGCATTAAAAACAAACTCCGCCCCCTTCTGAGGAGGTGGAGTTTGTTTCATGGGCCCAGCTGGGATCGAACCAGCGACCTACCAGGTAGAGTAGATAATCGAAGTATACAATTACCGCTCTCCGAACCGTGCATGCACCTTTCAATGCACACGGCTCTCAAGGGATACGTCTCGCCAGAACCTTGTGTTAGACAGCACATTATCAGTACTAGCCAATCGTCTCCCCTGTATCCCTTCCCCGTGTACCAGGAATTACCCTGGTCATTTGAGTACTATGGATACTCCGTTGCCATGCGTCCTAAAACGTTTAGGCAATCCCCAAGTTCCCTTACATATCACGTCTATACGTAGGTTTCCCATTCGTCCCATGTCTACTTTCATTCAGAGCTTGTGGAGAAGGTCTTTAGCAAGCCTCATAACCACACTTGCTAACTCCACATTGCATGGACTAGGATTCAAGCAATTCAGCCTTAACCATATATAGCGTAGCTGCCTAATCTCTCGACCAGACTTTTACAGGTCATGCTATTGTCCCCTTCAGGTTTCCCATCCAGGTCAGACCCTGCTTTAGACACTTTGACCTTAGTGCCGCCCACCTCTGTAGGCTTGGTATGTAAGAACACATAGGCGCACCTTATGAGCCGGCAGCTCTAACCGCTGAGCTATGGGCCCTCGTGGAACGCATTATAACATACCCCTTTCCAGTTGGGAAGGGGGAGTTTACCAAAGGACTACACAGAATTACCCGAGCACGCCAATTTTGCATCAACTGCTCCTTATATGCGCTTCACATACTCTCAATTTATGATATAATAAGCGCAAACGCACGGTTCTGCTCACCCTGTGCAAACAGGGCGCAGAAAAGGATTTCTGAATTTCCAACTGATATCTTGTACATCTACAGGACCGCGCCACAAAAAAAGAGTGCGCGGTCTCATTTTTTTAGGAGCATTCAATGGTGAATGAAGTCACTATTCGGATTGGTGGCGAGTCGGGTGAAGGTACCATCTCTGGCGGTGATATTCTCGCGCTCGCAGCCGCACGTTGGGGGTATCATGTGTATACCTTCCGCACCTTTCCAGCCGAGATTCTCGGTGGCCCCTGTCTTTTCCAGGTGCGTATCAGCGATGAACCTGTAAAATCGATGGGCGATTTTGCTGACGTACTGATCTGTCTGAACAAAGAGGCGTATGACCGCAATATCGGCGACCTGCGCACCGGTGGTGTACTTATCTACGATCCTTCTGACTTTACTCCAGAGGCGGGCGACAAGATTGCCTATGCCATTCCCTTCAACGAGATTGCGCGCAAAGAAGTACAGCTCTTTCAAACAAAGAACATGGTCATGCTAGGCGCAATCTCAGGTTTATTCGGTCCTCCACTAGAAGCTATTATCCAGGTTGTCCAATCAAAGCTTTCTAAATCACGTAAATCCAATGATACGTTAATGGAAAAGAATATGCTGGCGTTGGATGTGGCGAAACGGTATGTAACAGAGCGCATCACGAAGCAAGATCAGTATCGCTTAGGACCAGTCGAGAAGGCGGACCGTGTCGTGTTGAATGGCAACCAAGCAATTGTCGCTGGCGCACTTGCGGCAGGATGTCGCTTCTTCGCAGGCTATCCAATTACGCCCGCGAGCGATATCATGGAGGCCCTTGCAAAGGAGCTACCACAAGTTGGTGGCACGTTCTTGCAGGCTGAGGACGAGATGGCAGCCCTGGCAGCCGTTCTAGGTGCTTCCTACGGCGGAGTTCGCTCGATGACCGCAACCTCTGGCCCTGGCTTCTCCCTCATGACGGAATTAATCGGCCTCTCCTCAATGGCGGAACTGCCGGCGGTAATTGTCGACGCCCAACGCTCTGGCCCAAGTACAGGTATGCCAACGAAAATGGAACAGTCCGACCTGAGTTTCGCACTCTACGCCGGACATGGTGACTCACCACGCATTGTTATCGCTCCCGCCGATGTTGCTGATTGTTACAAGCTGATACACCTTGCATTCAACATGGCCGAACGCTATCAAATGCCAGTGCTCTTCTTAACCGATCAGTCGCTTACAGCGCGTGTGGAAAGCGTTGAGCGTAGTGCCTTCCAGACACAGGAACAGCAAGGGCGTTTACAAGTGCAACAAGAGCCTGTTGCTGCGGGGCAGGCATACTCACGCTATGCGTATACCGAAAATGGTATCTCACCCATTTCAACCCCTGGCGCGGGTTCACCAGTGTATACAGCTACAGGCTTGGAACACGATGAGCATGGACATCCCGATTATGAGCCAGAAGATCATGAAGCAATGATGCATAAACGCTATCGCAAACTTCAAACCGCTGCCGCAGAGCTGCAAGCGCCAGAACGCTATGGCGATGATGATGCACTTGTTGGCATTATCGGTTGGGGTTCGACCGAGGGCGCGATCCAGGAGGCGGTAGACCGCGCACGTAGAAACGGTTACAAAGTCGCATCTATACACCCAAGAGTACTTTCGCCACTGCCAGACGAGGCGTTGAAAGCTTTCATCAATTCAGTGCGGCAGGTGATCGTGGCTGAGTGCAATTATTCAGGCCAGTTGGCAAATCTGCTCGGTGCGAAATACGGTTTAAATGCTATTCGTGTCAACAAATTCGGCGGTATTCCCTTTACTGCTGCTGATATCTTCCAGGCTATTGAGGAGGTTCACCCACAATGATGCAGTCTGTAATCAATCCTACTCCAAAGGATTATAAAAGCGAAGTAAAACCAACTTGGTGTCCAGGATGTGGTGACTTTGGCGTACTCAATGCTGCCTATCGTGGTCTTGCCGGTCTAAAGCTGTCACCTGATCAGACGGTGGTTGTTTCTGGCATTGGCTGCTCCAGTCGTTTCCCTCACTTTATGAAGACATTTGGTTTTCACACTGTACATGGGCGCGCGCTTCCAGTAGCTCAGGGTTTGAAGATGGCCAGACCAGACCTGACGGTTGTCGCCGTAGGTGGTGATGGAGACTTCTTCAGTATCGGTGCAGGCCACCTGTTACATGCCGCTCTGCGCAATATTGATATCACCGTTGTGGTCATGGACAATGAAATCTATGGTCTGACAAAGGGTCAAACATCTCCAACCTCGCCACAGGGACATGTCACAAAATCAACACCTTATGGCCTGCTGGCATCGCAATTCAATCCGCTTGCAACGGTGCTTACACTCAATGTGAGCTTTGTAGCACGTGGCTACTCTGCGAAGCCAAAAGAGTTAGCAGCACTCATCGAGAAGGGCATTCAGCACAAGGGCTTTTCGTTTATTCATGTGCTCAGCCCATGTCCAACGTTCTACCACACCTTTGATGCGTGGGATGCTTCGGTAACTCCAATCGGCCCGGAGCATGACGTTACTAATCGCACTCAGGCGATGGCGCTGGCCATGGAGACGGAGAAGCAGCATATTGGCCTGCTCTATCAAGAGGAACGTCCAACGATGGATCAAGCGGCCCATCAGTTGGTGCAGCAAGCAAAGCCATTCGATATCAACCAGTATATGAACCGCTACGCTTAATAGGAGTCTCTAACAAAGGACTACACGACTCTAAGAAAAAGCCCCTCTCATACATTGAAGTGTATGAGAGGGGCTTTTTCTTACAACGTCTGCTTTTAAAGTGCGCGTAGGTGCTGGGCTTGCGCTGAAACCTGTGCAGCATTTATAACAGCCTGCGAGAACTTTTCGCCGCATGGACTGCAAAACACGCCGCTCTCGTTGTGAAAACTACCACCAATGGCGGTGAGTTGTCGTTCGGCAGGTTGGCCACACCACTCACAAGAGCTGTTGCGAGGGGCAAAGTCGACGGAAACGGGACGGCGGAATTCGTTACTGGTCATGAAGGTTCCTCCTATGACATGCTGACCGTACACAATACGGATTGGAATAAAAAACAGCACACAGGGGAATTTCGTATCATGGGAGGTGGGGTGCCAACAGCCCAAGCGATACGACATTCACAAAACGACGCATTGCTTCGCGCGCCGGAGCCACATCGCTCCCAGCAAGTAACGTTCGAGGATAAAAGTGTTACCTACGTATCGCTTATTATAACACGAAGTTATGTAAATTGGAAGATTATACAAGATCAATTTTCACGCGTATCAGGCGACTACAGTTTATTCGGA
This sequence comes from uncultured Ktedonobacteraceae bacterium, assembly GCA_964242555.1. Lineage (GTDB taxonomy): Bacteria > Chloroflexota > Ktedonobacteria > Ktedonobacterales > Ktedonobacteraceae > JBBQVS01. Next base: position 4,506 of record CAXTCR010000064.1, on the reverse strand, counting down.
AACGTGGGTTTCGCTCAATTCGTTAGGTTGTGCGAGCGTGTGCTCTTCCCCCGTTTGGGGCAATGCAGAGAAACGCGGAGTCAGGATGCTCCCAATAATCCAGCCGATAATACCAAGACCAATCGTCATGGCGAACCATGTAAGAATAACAGTGTTATAGGGGACCGCAAACACGGCGGCCATGACACCTGCAAGAATGATACCCAATGTGAGACCGGCTGTAACACCAATGAGACAGCCGGGGTGAGCGAGATTGCGCCCACGAAGTCGTTTCATCATAATGTATGTTATTGTACCTTTGCTAGTTTTTCTGTTAGAGATAATAATGCGCTTTAGAAAAGTCGTCAAGTGAACAATTCAATGTTTGCTCCTGAATTGTTCACGCAACAACTTTTCTTACCTTCCTTCGCGCCGGTGCACGACCATAGAGATGCCATTGCCAGGACGGATAGTGATTGTTTTTGACGGGTCTGGCTCGATTATTTGATGCGGTACTAGCTCAAATTCTACACGTTGTGCAAGTGTCGCGAGCAGAAGATGCCCCTCCATCATCGCAAAGTGATTGCCGATGCAGATGCGTGGACCTGCTCCAAAGGGCATGTAGGCATAGCGCGGCAGCTGCTTCTCGTTTTCGGGCGTGAAGCGTTCGGGATCAAACTTCTCCGGCTCGGGAAAGAAATCTGGTCGCCGGTGCATGGTATAGGGCGATACAAACGCGATATCTTGCCCCTTACGCAGGATATAGCCATCTATATCTACGTCATGTAGTGGTGCCCGCGATAAGGCATATGCAGGTGGATACAGGCGCATCGTCTCTTTGAATACCTGCAAACAATATGGAAGGTGTGTAAGATCAGCTAAGGTAGGAGTCCGTCCTTGCAGGACAGTGTCCACCTCTTCCTGCACCTTCTTATATATGTCAGGATGCATTGCCAGCAAGTACCACGCCCATGCAAGCGCGGTTGCAGTTGTTTCGTGGCCTGCACCGAAGAGCGTAAGAGACTCGTCGATAAGCTGCTCATCGCTCATCGCATTGCCCTCATCGTCTTTACTCGCGAGCAAGACAGATAGAAAGTCATTGCGCTCTCGTGTGTCCAAACGTCTTTCTTCGATCAACGTTTGAATTCTGCTGCGTAACAGCGTTATCGCCCGTCGTGTATTTCTATTACGCTGGGTCGGCCAGTTGAGCGGAACAGGAAAGAGTTGCGAGAGCGAATGGCTTGCGTGGCCTAAGACGGTTGTCATCGCCTCGCCTAGCTCATCGGTCTCAGTGAAGACATCGGCATCGAACAGGACCTTACCAATAATGCTCATAGTCAGGTCAGTCATCTTTTGAGACACATCTATCGTCTCCCCATTGCTCCATCCCTTTCCAATGAGTTCGCCATAGTAGACCATTGTATCGGCGTAACTTGTAATATGACGCGGTTGAAATGATGGTGCCATAATCTTGCGCTGGCGACGGTGAAACTCGCCCTCGCTCGTGAAAATGCCATTGCCAATAATGGGCCGGAAGGTATTATGAATGGCCGCTCCTTTATCAAAGTCATTTGCATGCTCGACAAAGACGCGATGCACATATTCTGGATTATTAAAGAACACGGCACGGAAGGGACCAAAATGAAAGCTTCCTACATCGCCACACTGCTGCACAATACGCAGGTAAAGATTGAGACGATGCTTTGTATGTTCGGGTAGACTTCCTATGAGAGGTGGTTCTGGAATGCCTGGAACGGGCTTTGCTGCTGGTTTTTCGATTGTGCTCGTTGCCATAGTTATTTTTCCTCTCTGCGTCACAAAGAGCAAGTGGCTATGTATTTTTGCTGTATATAAAGCCTCAGTTTGCGGCGACATGTCACACATGCTATCATCATGGTAAGTATCGTCCTATAGATTATAGCGTTGCTTAGAGGTGTTTACCATAGCTACTTCACAGACAGAGATACAATTTCAGATGAACGCCGATGACCGTCGACGTTTAGAGTGTTTGCCATGGCACTCTCCTCTCGAAGAGTGGGAACAGCAGGGAATAGAATTGCTCACGATTCGCCGTGGTGAGTCACGGCATCCGGTGGTTTTTGTTGAGCGCGAGAGTGCGCGCTACGCGATTAAAGAGACAACACCGCGTATGGCCGAACGCGAGATACGCAACTTTCGCGAGATTGAGCGACGAGGCATTCCTGCCCTCAGTCCGATTGGTATAGTGATCGTTCCCGAACCACCACTAGCCCTTGATGTACCTAAACTTGGGGGTATGATGCAATATATCAGTGGTGATAGAGGATACACTGTTACACGCCTCGCGCCACGCGTCATTCCTCATGTATTATTATATCGCCTTCCATTCACAAAACGGACAAAGCATCGCCTCTTGTCAGCTGTTGCGGTATTGATGATTGAGCTACACGAACACGGTGTGTACTGGGGCGATCCATCGCTGGCGAATGTGCTCCTGCGCATTGACGGACGCACTGTCCTCGCAATTATGGCCGACGCAGAAACTTCCGAGCTATTTTCAGGACCAATTAGTGATGGCTTACGCGAACAGGATTTAGCCATGTTTGGAGAGTCGCTTGCGTGGCAGGCGGAAGATCTGCGCATCCTGCGTGGCTTGCCAGAGGATGCGCAAGTCCTGGACGAGTCGGACTTCCATTACTTTGAGCAGCGCTATCGCTGGCTACGCCGTGAACATGCACGCGTTTCGCCTACCCCCATTGACACACCACGTCAGCAGTTAGAACAATTCTTAGAAACATTGAACCATTGGAGTTTCTCGCTACTTAATGCGACAGGGCATACCATACAACAATTGACAACGGTTCTTCCAGGGTGGTATCAACGCCGCATTCACGAGCTATTGCACATCACAGTGCCACGTATCTACGCGCGTCGTTTCTACAACATGATCCTCGGTCATCAAGCTATTCTTTCCCATCAACAAGGGCGTGACGTGAGCTTAGAAGAGGCGGCGCAACACTGGTATACGCATTATCACCTGCCAGCCATCTTGTTGCTGCGTCAGAATTTAACCAGTGGCGAAGACCCGATGCAGGCGTACTTTGCGGTTATGCAGCACAAGTGGGATATGAGTCGCAAAGTAAAGCACGAAGTCCCGCTGGAAGAAGCTTTACTCGACTGGCTTATGCAGCAAAGCAAAAAAGGAACGCTAGGTTCCATTGATCCCGCCTCGGTCGCTACATGGTGGAGTGACCGCAAGCCAGTCGCGACCGTATTAGAGCCGCCACCAATCGAGAGCGAAGAACTCGAGCCACTGCTTTCTTCAGGTGAGAGGCCACTCGTACGCCTACCTCAACCCGAGCTAGAGCAGAAGATGCCACAAATCTTGGATCAACAAGGAACATCAGACGAATAGCCCTAAAATCAAAAAGAGCATGACTGTGGCAAGCCACAAACATGCTCTCTCTATAAAACTTCTCGTGTATAGTAGTGACTGAGCTTGCCCTGTCATGCTTTTACTGCAAGAAAACAGTACTACTCTTCGGCCTCATCAGGAGTATCGGTATCTGCCTCGTCATCCTCGATGTCCTCGACGCCCTCAACTTCGCCCGTCTGGAACGAGGTGATATTGCCGCGAATCTGCTCCTCAATCGCTGACGCGACATCAGTATTCTGACGCAAGAACTCCTTGGCGTTCTCACGTCCCTGTCCAAGACGGATATCGCCAATGGTGAACCATGCACCGCTCTTTTTCACAAGGCCCATTTCCAGCCCGAGGTCGATCAATCCGCCCTCACGCGAGATACCCTCGCTGTACATGATATCAAACTCGGCGGTCTTAAATGGTGGAGCAACCTTGTTTTTAATCACGCGCACACGCGTGCGGTTGCCTACAACATCCTGCCCCTGCTTAATCGAGTCTGTACGGCGAATATCCAGGCGAACGGAGGCGTAGAACTTGAGTGCCTTACCACCAGCCGTGGTCTCAGGATTGCCAAACATAACGCCAATCTTCTCACGCAGCTGGTTTGTGAAGATGACAGAACAGTGTGAGGTGCTGATCGCGCCCGTCAATTTACGCAATGCTTGACTCATCAAGCGTGCCTGCAAGCCAACGTGTGAGTCGCCCATCTCGCCCTCGATTTCTGCGCGAGGGGTAAGAGCAGCAACGGAGTCAACCACGATCACATCGATGGCGTTACTGCGAACCAGCGAGTCCACAATCTCTAACGCTTGCTCACCAGTATCTGGCTGTGAAATGAGCAAGTTGTTGACATCTACACCGCATTTAGCAGCGTAGACGGGATCAAGCGTATGCTCAGCGTCTACAAATGCCGCAAAGCCGCCAGCACGCTGCACACTTGCAATGATATGCTGACAAAGCGTTGTTTTACCCGATGACTCAGGACCATAGATTTCTGTGATACGTCCCTTTGGAACGCCACCGATACCAAGAGCAAGGTCCAGAGAAATGGAGCCAGTAGGAATAGCCTCGACGTGAACCTTTGCAGCCTCGCCTAGCTTCATGATCGCGCCTTTTCCAAAGCG
>CAXTCR010000063.1:0-16890 GCA_964242555.1 uncultured Ktedonobacteraceae bacterium | reverse complement strand
CCGAATAGTCCAGACGCGATGCCGCGCTGTTCAATCGGAAACTCGTTGAATAGCAGGGTGATGCCCAGTGGGAACAGGTATGCGCCGCCGACACCCTGGAGAATACGAAAGACGATAAGCACAGGCAGGCTCCATGCGAAACCGCAGAGTGCTGAACCAATGGTAAAGATCGTCAGGGCAATCAGGTAGAATCGCTTGTTGCCCAGACGGTCCGCGAAGAAAGCCGTGGTTGGTGTCACCACGCCCTGTGTTAGAATATACGCTGTGAGCACCCATTGTACGCTATTGAGACCGGCGCCGAAGGCACTTTGGAAGCGCGGAATGGCGATATTGACAATCGTCTGGTCCAGCACGCTCATAAAGGCGCCAAAGACCGCCACTATTGCCACGATCCATTTATATTCTAAGCCGCCGCTTCGCCGCTCCTCGCGCGAGGCTGCTTGAACTGGGATTTCCATAGTATGGACTCCTCAAATTTGTTATAATTGGTCAACTGCTTGCTCACTCTCATCCAAAGCATAGAGTCAGCAAGCAATTAACCAATCACAGAGTTTTGCCGGTGATGGCACAAAACCAGAGTTGATTGATCTTTTCTAAGGTCGACTTGTCTAACTCGCCTCTTAGTTCGAGTACGACACTGTATTGCATGGCGAAAAACATACTGACATAGCCCCAACCAGCGGCTTCGACATCGAGGCGCGGAGCAAGCACACCTTGGCTCTGTGCTTGAGCCAGTAGGCGTTTGATGACTTCGCGCACGCGCTGATTATGTTTGCGTAGGCCATTCGCAATGTGGCTATCGGTGCCCGACTGCGCGACGGCGTGGAACAGCACTCTTTGCGTATCAATGTCGGCGGATATCGCGTCGTCATAATCGGTGAGCACATGTTCCAGTGCGTCGAGTATATCGTGCTCGGCCCGTTGCTCAACGCGCAGCTCCCATACGTCCATGAAGCGTATGCTACACTGCTTCATTACCTCAAGGAACAAACCTCTTTTGCTGCCAAAATGCTTGTACAGCATTGGCTCCGTGACCTCGCTGGCACGTGCTAACTCACCTGTACTGGCGTCGAGATAGCCATATTGCGCAAAGACTTTGCGGGCGCGAGCCAGGATCAACTCGCGCCGCTCTTCGCCGTGCATACGGAAACGTTTTTTCGTTGTCTCTTTCTTATCGCTATCCATGCATTCATTGCTTTTGTTTTGTTAACGCTAACTAACTTATAGGGGAAATATACATTGGTTAGAGGAAGTTGTCAAGGGTTAAACAATAGAACTGCCTCATGTATATTCACCAGTTCATGAATGTGCATGAGGCATGTTTTGTTAGATGCGTTGATAACTCCAACTGACCATTTCGCCGTTTTTGAAGGGCATAATGCCGTGGAAGGTGTGGGGGGCGTTGTCAAAGACCATTGGCAGGAAGTTGCGGTCGCTGGGCCAGAGCGAGAGGCTGAGAAGGGAGTCAAGCGGTACCCATTCAAGTGTGCCCTCGTGGTTTCCCGTTAGTGCTGTGCCGTGCCAGTGTTCGATGCGGAAGATGAAGCCAAACCAATCCTCGTCATTCTTGCCAAAGCCGGGCCAGGAGATAGTGCCGCGTAGGAGGGCGGAGTCGACGATTAGACCGGACTCCTCTTCGATTTCGCGACGAAGGCCGCTTACAACGTCTTCGTGAGACTCTAGTTTTCCGCCCAGCCCGTTGTATTTGCCGTAGTGAATATCGTCGGGGCGCTTGTTCCGATGGATCATCAATACCCTCTTGCCATCGGGCGACAGGATGTAGGCCAATGTTGCAAGCACGGGCGTATATCGTGTGGACATGTGTATGTATCCTCTATTATTTGTTTTATAGAAATCGCACAGGTTATACGGGATGTGATGGTGCGGAGTGTGATGAATCAGACTCGCACCTGTATGAAATTCTCAATCTACGCAATTAGAGCGAATGTTAGCGCCCGTCGGAGATTTGAATGTATACGTCGTCCAGGCGTTTCAGGATGTTGGATACGCCCTCGGATACGATGGGAAGCATGTTGTCCCATATCAGAAGGAAGTAGAGGCTGCGCAGAAAGTTTTTAACGTTTGTTGCGCTCATCCATGCGCGCACATCTGAGCCGCGCTCTACATAGCATAGTTCCAGCCAATCGCTGACGAAGGTGTCTGGTACTTCGCGACCGATAATAATGTGTTGGGCAGCGGTGGCCAGGCGCATATCTTCTTCGTGATAGAGGGGTTCCGGCAACTGGGCGAGTTTGCGCAGTGCTTGCAGGATATCCTGGCGGTCTTCAGGAGTCATATATTGATTCTGCGCACACTCATCGAGCGCGTCGGCGAGGTGTGCCATAGCATGTGCCCAACCCTTGCCCTCGACGTAGCCGCGCCAATCACGTTCCTGTTCTGTGTAGGTAAGCAGGGCAGTTTTTGTATGTCCGACGACCTGCTCTGTTATGACGGGGTTACGTGCATCCGTGTAAAGGATGGCTGCGATGATGAGGTTGGAGAAACTGCGCATAAACACGGAGTCTGTATTGATTTCGCCGATTGCGTAGAATAGGTGTTGTGGGTCCAGTACAATTGTCAGCAGTTCGTTCATCTGCTCCGCGCTGAGTAGTCCTTTGTCGATGATGCCGCTTGCAAGAAGCATGTAACTGAGTTCATCACGCAGTTCGCCGTCGGGCGAGCCGAGGTTCGCGAGTAGAGCTTTGGCGAACTCGTAACTATCGATACCTGGAGGTAGTTCATAGTTATTTTCGACAATAGCACGTAGAAATTGTTTATTCATCCTTTGTTCCGTTATATGTTGCATGCTCCACTACTTTCACTCACTATTATGTGATGCTGGTTTACCAATGGAATACGAATTGTGTTGCCTGTCTTTTCAAGACGATATCTTGTGGCGTGGGTTCAAATGTTTGGGTATTGGTATAAGCAGACACCTTTACCCTTTGTTCGGCGAGTCGACCAGACCTGTGCCATGCTTCGACCAACGAAACAAGCGTTTGAGCCAGTTCTTCGTCTTGCCCAAAGGTGCGAATGACCAGACGCATTGGCGGTAGTGCTGGTAGAGAGCCTGTTGTTGCTGGAGGAAGTTTTACTTTTTCATCCACCATATATTTTAATACGCATAAAGCATGCCCACCGAGAACACCAACGGTACTGTACACGGCTAAATCGCCGAGCAGGGGGAAGAGATGAGAGAGTGTTTGCCCCTCCACGATAGAGCGCTGCGCGGTAAGGGTACAGAAGCGGGCGTCGTGCAGGGCAAGCCAGAAATTCAAGCTGTAGAGCAGTTCCTGCAAGGTTGCTTTGACAGAGGTCTGTACCTCCTGTGCTGGCTCGTTTAGCCATTGGCGTACAGTGTTTGCATCAACTGTCATAGGTTCGCCAAGTGTAAGATAGAGCAGTCCTGGCTGAGGTTCGAGTTGTACCTGTAGATTTTCTTCAGCAAAGGCACCACGTAAGCCGACGAAGCCACATGGTTGAACGGAGACACTTTCGAAGTGATCGTCGACGCGCTTAAACGCAACTGCAATCTGTGGGCCGCGAACTCCGAGGGGCAGGAGAATACGTCCATCCGGTGCTAGCTGTTCGTGCCAAGCGGGGGTGATATCGCCAGCATTGACGGTCAAGATGATGCGATCATATAGAGCGGCTTCGGGAAAACCCAGACCGCCGTCGGCACAAATCACCTGTACGCGCTCATAACCTGCTGTGATAAGGTGTGCGCGGGCGGCTTCAACAATGTCTTCATCGATATCGATTGTCACCACATGGCCCGTCTCGCCTACAATACGTGCCATGAGTGCCGCATTATAGCCTGTGCCAGCGCCAATCTCTAGCACACGTTGTCCCTCGTGCAGATCGAGTTGTTCCAGCATGATAGCCATAATCGTTGGTTGTGATGATGAACTTACTGTGCGACCATTAAGGGATTTAGTCACAATTGCCTCATCGCGGTAGACGCGCTCAAGGGGTAAATCTGGCAAGAAGAGGTGACGGGGGATAGCACGAAACGCGGCCTCAACCTGTGGAGAACGAATAAAGCCTTTTGCCTTCAACGAGTCGATGAGGTTTTTGTGTAGTTTTTGTTGTTCGTTCTCTTCTTGCATGGATATTATTTTCGTCCCAATTTTGCGAATACGGCGCCTTTGAGCATGTTAATTTCTTCGACTTTGAGCAAAAGCACTCCTCCAAAGAATACCACCACGGCAAGGCCACCTGCTACCACAACCGTTAGCAAGGAGCCTAGCAAGGTGTCAAGGGAGAACAAGTGGATGTGCGATAGGACTACTTGTGCGCCCCATGCGACGGCGACCATTGCGGCAGTTACGATTAGCACCTTAAGAACGGTAGGTATAGTTTCGCGTATCTTGAGTGGGCCGATAACGATGCGCAACAGGACTAGCAGGATGATACCGTGGATAGAGTTCTGCACCGCGTTGGCGAGGGCTAGCATTGGCATTCCCAAGACAGTGCCGCTGAATGGAACTGCAACAGCGAGATAGCCAAGGATGCTGACGAACTGTACTGTGACTGGAATGATTGTGTTCTTACGGGCGTAGAAGGCGGCGATGAGCAACTGGTCCATCGCGACAAAGGGGAGCTGGTAGGCGTAGTTTTGCAGTGCGATGGCGGTCAAATGGGCGCTGGTAGTTGTATAGTTATGATGGCGAAATACCAGATCGACGATAGGATTTTGTAGCACTATCAGACCAGCGGCAGCGGGGATCATGAGTAGAAGGCCGAGCCGGAAGCCGAGCGAGAGCGTTCCTTTGAAGCGTTCAATATTGCCTTCTCGCATGTGCTGTGAGAGTGTGGGCAAGACCGCGAATGAGAGCGCGGCGGCGACGAGTCCGATCGGGAATTGTATTAGTGTTGTCGCGGCACGTAGTGCTGTGGAGTTTGCCGCACCGCAGTCTGTAAGTTGTGTTGCGAACGACAGGCATTTCGTGCTCGACGCGAGGTGCTGATCGAAAAATATGAGTCCTGCGCTTACGAGAAAACTTACCGCGACAGGCGCGTAGAGCTTAAGAATACGACGTAGTGCTGGATGCTTGAGGTCAAGCACAAACATGTAGCCGAAGCGTTGACGACGCATTCCCGGCATCAGCAAAGCAATTTCGCCAACGGCGCCTAACAAGACTCCGAAGGCGAGTCCAAGATGTCCGAAATATCGCTCTCCAAGTAATCCTCCGATCACCGCACCTATAATGATGCCTATGTGGTATGAAGCGGTCGCGAAAGCGGGCCAACCAAATTCTTTTAATGAATACAGCGCAGCCAATAGAACGGCAAAAGGACCAAGCGCGATCAAGGAGAAGAAAATGATTTGCGAATATTGGAGCGTCAGTACTCTTCCTGCTGATTTAAAGCCCGACACCATGAAGTCCTGCACGAACCACGGTGAGATAAAGAAGAAATAGACTAATGATGCAATGAGCATGATAATGCCGATGAGGTTGACGAGCGTAAATACTAGACGGCGCAGTTCGTCACGTTTTTCAGGTGCGGCATAATCTGTGAATGTTGGAATGAGGGCACCGGGAACCGAGCCATTAACCAGAAAGTCGTTGAAGGTTTGCGCGGGCAGAAGAGCAGCACTGAAAGGTCCTGCAATTGGAGGGCCAAACGATGTCACCACGATTTGGCGTACCATGCCCATAATGCTGCTACCGAGGTTGCCGAGCATGACGAAGCTGGCGGATTTAACGATTTCGCGTCGTTCGCTGGCCTGCGATTGTACGGCGGGAGTTATCTCGACCATTGGTTCGGGTAGTGCTGTTTGTTCGGCAGTAGTAACATCTGTAAGCACAGTAGGTTCGATATTCATCTCAGAATTTTCTATTGCATCTTTTGCCATTGTATATTATTCTCCGCGTATCTTTGCAATCAGGGCCGTTGTTGAATGTCCTGGCAGGTAGGGAATGAGTCTAATGCTGCCGCTGTATGCCTGAACGATGCGAGCCTCTGGTAGACGATCCAGGTCAGGTGCGTCACCAGTTGTGCTTGCATAGTCGCCACCCTTACTGTAGATGGATGGTTGTAGTCGTTCTATAAGTGGACCGGCGGTTAGCTCATCGAAGATAGTTACATAATCAATGCATGAAAGAGCGGCAAGGATTTCGGCGCGTTCGGTTTCTGGTACGAATGGGCGTCCAGGGCCTTTAAGCTGGCGTGTGCTGGCATCGCTGTTAAGACCAAGGACTAGAAAATCGCCAAGGCTACGGGCTTCCTGTAAGTAGCGAACATGGCCGATGTGCAGCAGATCGAAGCAACCGTTGGTGAAGACGGCGCGTTCGCCAGCGCGTTGTCTACGCTGGACCTCTGCAGCTAGTTCATTGCGATAATAATATTTTGGTGATGTAGTATTCATTAATATATTCTTTATAGATGAACGGGGTGTGATACATTAGACCCGTACCTACATGATAAACGAACGGGGTGTGATACATCAGACCCGTACAGGTGTGTTAGTACCTACAATATTCGCAATAAATCCTCTGGTGTGTTGCTGGCCGCGCCGAGACGTCTGACAACGAGGGCGGCGGCGGCATTGGCGAGATAGGCAGCTTCGATTTTTGTCGCGCCTGCTGTAAGTGCAAGCGTGAAGGTTGCGGCGACGGTATCACCGGCACCATTAGTATCAACGACGGCGATATCGCTGGTGCTCGGAAGTGGATAAATAGGAAAATGAACGGGTGCCTTGCCCACTTCGAATAGGCTCATACCCTCGCTGCCTCGTGTGATTAACACGCTTTGCGCGTTGCTACCCTGCAACAAATGTTGTCCAGCTTCATCTAGCTCTTGCTGCGTAGTAATCGTTGTGCCAAGGGTCAATTCGGCCTCTGGCTGGTTTGGAGTCAAGGCTGTAACGCCCTGAAAACGGAAGAGCGAAGCATGTGAATCAACGACAACTACCTTATTCAGGGCACGCGCTACAGGAATACACACCTCGATAATGTCGGGGCTAATCACACCGTTTTCGTAGTCGGAAATTACCACTGCGTCAATTGTAGGGAGCATTGCCTTAATGTAATCAAGGATGCAGCTCTTACATGGCTCCTCTATATCAGAGGTATCAACACGGTCAATACGCACGATATGCTGTTGTACAATTTGAGGGCTACCGGCCATAATGCGTGTCTTTGTTGAGGTGGGGCGCGTGGAGTCAGTAAACAAGCCTTCTTGATGCATTCCCAACCTCTCTATAGCCTTACGCAGGTTGTCTCCTGGTACATCGCTCCCTACGACGCCGGTCAGCAACACCTCTGCATGTAGTGTTCTTGCATTGACTGCTACATTAGCCGCACCACCAGGAATTGTGCGTTCCTCATCAAGATCAAGAATAAGTACAGGTGCCTCGCGTGAAATACGCGTTGGACGACCAATAAGATACTGGTCGGCGACCATATCACCAATCACGAGAATGCGTTTGCCGCGAAAGGCATTGATAATGGAGCGTAGGCGTGCAGCAGAAAATTCGTTCATCTCTGCACCGCCTTCCAGCCCCGTAAAGCCACAAGCAGCATAAAGTGTGGGATTGCCATCATACGTCGCAAGCGCCATGGTTCGCGGTACAGGCGGTAGAGCCACTCCAAGCCCAAACGCTGCATGAACCTGGGAGCGCGCAATTGTCGGCCTGATAAAAAGTCGTAGGCGCCGCCAACGCCTATCGCAATCGCGACCGGCAAACGGGAGAGATTGCGGGCGATCCATAGTTCCTGAGCTGGTGCTCCGTAGGCAACGCAGAGGATATCAGTCCGTGCTGCACGTACGCGCTTGAGAATTGCATCCTCTTCTGCAGGTTTTGGCGAACCTGCGTAGGTACCAGCGATCCTCAGGCCGGGAGCTATTTCTTGTAGTCGTGCGGATGTCTCTTCTGCGACACCGGGGGCGGCACCGAGCAGGTAGAGCCGGTAGTCCCTGTCAGCGCACAATTTAGCGATTTCGACGAGTGTGTCGGTGCCGGTGACGCGTTCAGGGGCTGGTTTGCCGAGGTAGTGTGTAGCCCAGACAATGCCGATGCCGTCAGCTACGACGAGTGCGGCGTGATTAATGACGTTGCGAAAGACGGTATCGTATTGCGCCCTCATTACGAACTCTGTGTTGACAGTCACGATTTGCTGGCATGATTGGGTGGTAGGACTTTCCTTGTAGCGCATGACAAGCGAATCGATATATTCTAGCGCTTGGCTTTGCGTGAGAGGGTCGACACGCACACCCAGAAGCCAGGTAGGAGTAGATAAGAGAGTTGATATAGACGTAGTTTTTATTGACATACTAAAGTTACCAACTTATTAATTCAATTTGGACATTTGAGACCAGCACGTCAGGGCGTGTCTCTTCTATATAACGTTGCACGCGCCCAAGTATCTCGTCGGCGTGCTGGCCGCTATTACTGACGCAACTTATGCCCAGTTTCGCTATCTGCCAGAGGTCCTGATCTTCGACCTCGGCGATTGCCACCTCGAACTGGTTACGTACGCGCGCCATGATTGATTTGATGACCTGCCGTTTTTCCTTGAGAGAGTGGGAGTCGGGCAAGTGGATTGTGAGTTCGCATGCGCCTATTATCATGGAGAGAGTATAACATACCTTGCCTTGATAGGCGAATAAATAAAAATAGTAATCCACTTTCCCGCCCACTGCGTATAGATGTGTAGAAGTAAACAAACGACCGCTTTTATCCCAATGACACACTTTCTACCATACTAAAAAGTGTCTAAAATACACGGTCGTAAGTATGACCGTACATTATGTCGCCCACAAGCAATTTGTTTACTCAACTTTGGTTTGGAAGCACGAATGCTTTCAAAACTATTCCGAAGGGAAGAAATAATGTCAGATCAATTGAACGAGTCACAAAAGAACGAGTCCGAACTTTCGAATGGCAAAACGTCACGTCGAGCACTACTGCGAAATGCTGCTGTTGGGGCAACTTCTGTAGCTTCCGCAACACTACTTCTTACACAGACTGCCAATGCAGCCAGCAGTTCGGTGTCGCCAAATCGCTTGAGCGCATATCAAGCATTCAATGAAATTAAGCGTGACGAAGATACCCATGTTTCATTCTTAAAGCAGGCACTCGGCAGTTATGCACGTCCCAAGCCAACCTTCAAAAATTTGAGGCAGCCAGATGCGTATCATTTCATCAAGCTGTCTCAGGTTTTCGAGAATGTTGGTGTTGGTGCATACTTATTGGCGGCTCCCGCGATCAGCAACAAGGGCTATCTTGCGGCGGCAGGCTCTATTCTCACGATTGAGGCACGTCACGCGGGCTACCTGAATTCGCTGCTGGGTCTACCTCTGAGCACAAATGGCGCGTTTGACAAGCCTATTCAACAGGCGACTGTTGTTGCTGACGTTGCTCCGTTCATCGCGAGTCTCAATGGTGGGTCAGACCCATCCAAGCCGTTGAAAAACGACATTGATATTCTGAATTTCGCCCTGCTGTTGGAGTACCTTGAGGCGACATTCTATGATATCAACGTGCCACGTTTCTACTAATCTATAGCGTTCGCCGAGCCAACATAGTAGCCGCCCTCACCACAATGTGGTGAGGGCGGCTACTATGTTGGCTCTCCTATCTTATCCCCCAAAAGCACTGTATAGGGGCAATTTGTCTTGACACTGGTTACGCTGCTGATGTATTATCCACAGGTGAGGGCATTACAGTGTTTGATATGATTGCCCCTCCATATGCATTATTGGGCGGTTGCTGAAATTGGTAGACAGGGCAGACTTAGGATCTGTTGGTGAAGAACCGTAAGAGTTCGAGTCTCTTACCGCCCATCTCTTTTTATTACCATTAGACGCTGGCAGGAAGCAATTTGTCATGTCCTATCCGCGCTACGATTGCCGAGAAGGACGTGATAGATCGGTCCCTACAGGATGTAAACACGTTATGCGGGAGTGGCTCAGTGGTAGAGCATCTCCTTGCCAAGGAGAAAGTCGCGGGTTCGATCCCCGTCTCCCGCTTTATTTTACTTGTACATCAGTACCATTAATAGAGGAATACGTGGGCGCAATATGTTGTAATATAGTGTGTCTGCGAAAACGCAAATATATTGTACAGAGTTGATGGTGGCGTTGTTGCCACATCGACAAGTGGAGGAAAAGTGAAGGTCTCGGTAGAAAAGTTGCCTAGCAGTGAGGCCGTCCTGGACGTTGAAGTTACGTGGGACGAGATGCAGAAAGCCTCGGACAAGGCATATCGTAAAATTGTGCAGCAGGTAAATGTGCCGGGGTTCCGCAAGGGAAAGGCACCGCGCTCGATTGTTGAGCGTCAGGTAGGGAAAGATTATATCTACACAGAAGGTCTCGACGATCTGATTACAGAAGTCTATAGAAACGCCGTTAGAGAGCATGAACTTACGCCCGTCGCGCAGCCAAAGGTAGACGCCCCCGTTTTTGAGATGAACCAGCCCTATCATTTTAGTCTTACCATTCCGATAGTCACTCCGCCGGTCCTGGGCGATTATAAGTCCATGCATTTTGATCGAGAAGAGGCAGAGGTTACATCTGAAGAGGTTGAGAAAGAGATAGAGGCGATGCGTAGTCGCCAGAGCGAATGGGTAGAAGTTGAGCGACCAGCGCAAATGAAGGATCGTGTAACGGTTGACCTCAAGCTCACATCGGGCGAGCAGCAAATTTCGGATCTGAAGGACAATCCTTTTGAGCTGACTGACGAGCGCAGTGGTTTGTTTAAGGGTATGGATGAGCAGGTTGTGGGAATGCAGCGTGGTGAGCGCAAGGAATTCTCGACCACCATTCCAGAGGATTATATCAACGAGAAGTATCGTGGCAAACAGGCCGACTTTTCGATTCTCCTCCATAAGATAGAGGAGAAGCACGAGCCAGAGCTTGACGATGCATTCGCGGAGAAAGCAAGCGGCGGCGAACTCACGACGCTTGAAGACTTGCGCAAAGAAGTCAGCGACAACATTCTTGAGAACAAGAAGCGTAAAATTCGCGATGACCTGCGTGAACAAGTGCTCAATACTGTAATCGATCAGGCTCAAATAACGCTCCATCCCGCGCTGATTGAAGAAGAGGCGCACGATATGGTGCATCGTATGGAGCACGTCCTGCAGCGGCAGGGCATCTCGCTGGACCAGTACCTTAAGATGACGCGTAAAACACATGATGAGGCTGTGGAGGAGTCCAAGCCAGAGGCGGAGAAGCAGGTTAAGCGTCAACTGGTGCTTGACGAGATCGCCAATGAAGAGAAGATTGAAATTAAGCCAGAGGATCTCGAAGCCCTGTTCAATGCTTATGCGCAAATGGGGCAACAACTCCCACAGACTGAAGAGCAAGTACGTGCGCTTGCCATTAGTTTTAGACGTGAAAAGGCTCTAACGCGCCTTGTCGAGTTGACGACCGATCCTGATCCTGATGCGGAGATCGACGAGGAAATCGAAGAGGACACCAGCGTGGAGAACGCTACGGCAGCCGCTCTTACAGGTGATGAACTTGTGGATGTGGTGGAGCCAGGAGAAACAACGGGTGAGGTACGTGATGAGGCGGCGGATTCAGCAGCGACCGAACCAACAGGTGATGAGGCGTCTGCAACACCTCAACCCGAAATACCGACAACGGAACAGTAAAGAGGAATAAGGGCATGCTGTTGACTCAGTATGCCCTTATCGAGAGTGTAAGAGAAATTATTAAAGTACACCTCTAAAGGGAAAAGGTGACAGACGTGGCAAACTCGAAGAATGTGCGAACAACGTACCGTTGCTCGTTTTGTGGCAAAAGCCAGGATCAGGTACAGCGCCTTATTGCTGGTCCTGGTGGTGTCTACATTTGTGACGAGTGCATCGACCTATGTCGGGAGATCATCGACGAGGGGCAAGCAACGGTTGCGAAGCCTCGACTCCAAGCGGGCAAGATACCAGCGCCCAAGAAGATTTATGAGCAGCTGAGCCAATACGTTATCGGACAGGAACGGGCCAAGAAGACACTTTCAGTCGCGGTCTACAATCACTACAAGCGTGTCGGCGTGGGAATGCAGATTGACGACGTGGAACTGGGCAAGAGCAATATCCTGATGATTGGACCTACGGGATGTGGTAAAACATTGCTTGCACAAACGCTAGCAAAGGTGCTGGACGTGCCATTCTGCATAGCTGATGCAACGGCATTGACGGAAGCTGGCTATGTTGGAGAGGACGTCGAGAATATTCTTTTGCGTCTCATCCAGACGGCAGACTTCGATGTTGCGCGTGCCGAGCGTGGCATTGTGTATATTGATGAGATAGACAAGATCGCACGAAAATCGGACAATCCGTCGATTACACGTGATGTGTCTGGCGAGGGAGTGCAGCAGGCCCTGCTCAAAATTATCGAGGGTACCGTTGCCAATGTACCGCCGCAGGGTGGACGCAAGCACCCGCACCAGGATTTCATTCAAATCAATACAGCGAATATTCTCTTTATTTGTGGTGGGGCCTTTGAGGGACTTGATAAGATTGTGGAGCATAGACTTGGCAGCAACAAAACCATCGGTTTTCGTTCAAAGGACGAGGAGAACGCCGATGAGGAGGGCAAAGAGTCAGTATTGACGCAACTCATTCCCGATGACCTGCTCAAATACGGTCTCATTCCTGAATTTGTTGGACGCCTACCTGTCAACGTGGCGCTAGAAAATCTGGATAGGGCGGCCCTTATTCGTATTCTGACGGAGCCAAAGAACGCGATAGTCAAGCAGTACCAGAAGTTCTTACAGCTTGACCGTGTGGAGTTGAGCTTTACACCGGATGGTCTTGAGGCGGCGGCTGACGAGGCACTCAAGCGTCGGACTGGAGCACGCGGCTTGCGTAGCATTGTAGAGGATGTGTTGCTCGATGTGATGTACGAAATACCCTCGCGTGGCGATGTGAAAAAGGTGATTATTAATCGCGAGGTCATCTCTAATCACCATAAACCATTGCTTGTGACACGAGGTGAACGCACCAATGCTTATTCCGAAGATGAGTCTGCCTAACGCAGACTCATCTTTTATTATTTCTCATTGATTAAAGCTGTATATGTTGAAGGTGGGTAAAAAGTAGCGAGGCGAGAGAAAGACAGGCGTATAATATGAGCGAGGCGGACGATTCTGGTATTTTACAGGACGCGCAATGGGGAGAACGTGACGTTTATTCCCTTGTGGCTCTAAAGAATGTTGTTGTGTTTCCACATAACAGTCATGCATTAGTTGTCGGGCGTGAAAAGATGGTGCGCGCCATTGAAGAGGCGCTGATGCAGCCAACGCGAACGATGGTTGTTGGTATGCAACGTTCTACAGAAATAGCCGACCCGCAATTGCAAGACCTCTATGAGGTCGGCACTTTGATCGAAGTTTCCTCCATAAAGCGTCAGCAGGATGGCACTATCCAAGCACTTGTGCGTGGTATTGGGCGTGTGAGAATTACGGAATTGCTCGACAGTGAGCCGTTTCTGCATGTCCAAGCGAGTATGCAGCAGGAGACACAGTATAAGGGACCTCAGGCTGATGCGCTTATACGCTATGCTACTAATCTGTTTGAACGCTATGCGCAACTCAATCGCCGCTTCTCGGTGGAAGATATCAATTCCATTATCTCTATCAAAACATTATCTCGCCTGTCGGACACGCTTGGCGCCCATGTGATCACTGATGTGCAGCAGCAGCAGGACCTGCTTGAGACGTTTGACCCGATGGAGCGGTTGAACAAAATCTGTGTAATTCTGGGTAATGAGATCGAGATACTGGAACTTGAGAGCACAATTCGCAGTCGAGTTCACTCACAGGTGGACCGTTCGCAGAAAGAATTTTACCTGAGGGAGCAGTTACGGGCTATCCAAGAAGAGTTAGGCATGGACACCTCTTCTGAGGCAGATGAACTGCGGGCAAAACTCAAAGAAAAGGTGTTGCCGCCGAATGTTGCAGTCAAGGTGCGCAAGGAGATCGATCGTCTGGAGCGTACGCCTGCGCAGTCTGCAGAGATAACAGTGTTGCGCTCCTATGTTGACTGGGTTTTGGCGCTCCCATGGAATGAACGCACGCAAGATCGGTTCGACTTATTGGAGTCGCATCGCATCCTGAATGCCGATCACTACGGTCTAGAGAGCATCAAAGAGCGTGTCATCGAGTTTCTCGCAGTGCGCCAATTGCGGCAACAGTTGCTCATACGACAGGAACAGCATCGGGCAGCTGTATCTCCCGCGAGAGGGGAGAGTCAGGGACAGATTTTGTGCTTCATCGGGCCGCCGGGTGTTGGTAAGACATCATTGGGGGCATCGATTGCAGCAGCGTTGGGGCGCAAATTCGCGCGTATATCTCTTGGTGGCGTGCATGATGAAGCCGAAATTCGTGGACACAGGCGTACGTATGTAGGCGCGCTACCAGGAAGAATTATTCAAAGCATGAGGACGGTTGGTGTGCGCAATCCAGTCTTCCTGTTGGACGAAATAGACAAACTGTCGTCTGAGTATCGAGGTGATCCTGCTGCTGCGCTACTGGAGGTACTTGATCCGCAGCAAAATAGTACCTTCACAGATCATTATCTGGAGGTGCCATTTGACCTCTCTGAAGTATTCTTTATCTGCACTGGCAACGTAAAATATCAGATACCGCGCCCTCTTGCTGATCGTATGGACATTATCGAGTTGCCTGGATACATCCTGGATGAGAAGATCAATATTGGGCTACGGCACATCTTGCCTAAAGTGCTACATGAACATGGTTTGACGCCCGAGCAATTGAAGATACCCCAGGCCGTAATGCAGCACATTGTTACCGATTATACGCGTGAAGCTGGTGTACGTAACCTTGAGCGACAATTAGCAACCATAAGTCGCAAGGCGGCACGGCGTGTGTTGGAAAAGCCAAGTACCCGCCTGCGTCTCACAACGCATAGTTTGGAGCAGTACCTTGGTGCCCCCCATTATAGCAGTGCGCCGCCGGTCCAGCGTTCAAAAATTGGGGCGGCAATGGGTCTTGGTGTTACAGAGAATGGAGGTATGTTGCTCTCAGTCGAGGTTGTGACCATGATTGGCAAGGGCGAATTGCTGATTACCGGTCAGCTTGGCGAGGTGATGCATGAGTCGGCACGCGCTGCTCTTTCTTATATTCGAACTCGTGCTGACGAACTACACATTGATCCCAATTTCCAAGAAAACAATGATTTGCACATTCACATGCCTGAAAATGCCCTGCCAAAAGATGGGCCATCGGCAGGTATCACCATAGCTACCGCTATCATCTCGGCACTAACGCGGCGTCCTGTACGTGGCAATCTTGCGATGACGGGAGAAATTACGCTTTTAGGCAGTGTATTGGGCGTTGGCGGTTTAAAAGAAAAAATCTTGGCGGCACATCAGGCAAACATTACGCATTTGATTGTCCCTGCAGAAAACAAAAACGATCTAGCAGAGATTCCTACGAAGATACGACAAAGCTTAAATATCACGTTGGTAGACAATATGGATGCCGTAATCGCGGCTGCCCTACTTGAGTCGCCTCAGAGCGAGGAGCACGAACTATACTTGCGATCTCCACTGGATCTGGAGGGACACCGTGAGGCACGAGAGCCGTATGAGATGCCTGTGCGCCGCTCCAATATTATCACTAACGAGGAATGGGAGCAGGATGGGATTGGTCCGTCTACATTTATGATTCCGCATGGTGAGCAACGTTCACAAGAGAGTCCGTAACGGTACCAGAACATTTGTAAGAGAATGTTCATACATCTTGACATCAAATTAAAGGATGCTCTAGTTTCCTTTCTTTAAAGAATTCGTATGAGATAAACGGCTATTCCGTTCGTTATACAAGTGAAGAAGCTAAGCAGTAATTTCAAACCAACTTTTGTGCTCATCCTGCGTATATTGAGCAAGGGCAGGTCGTAGCTAAGAGAAATACACCCCAACAGCTTCCCAAAACTCATTTTTTTGAACAAAAGGGAAGACCAAGTGCTTCTTGCCGCACTAATTCACTTTTTTTTGTAGAGAGGAAAAACTCATGAGCTATCAGGGACAGGACCCTAACCAGCAGGGTCAGAACCCGAGTCCGTTTGGCGGCTACAACTCTGTACCTCAGCCAACTGATCCATATAGTGGCCAGCAATATGGTCAGCAGGGACAACAAGGCGGTTATGGTGGCTATGGTGGTTATGAACAACAACAAGGTAGTGAGCAACAAGGGTACGGCCAGCCGGGTTATGGACAGCCACAACAGGGGTATGGTCAACAACAAGGGTACGGTCAGCCACAACAGGGGTATGGTCAACCGGGTTATGGGCAGCCGCAACAAGGGTATGGTCAGCCGGGTTATGGACAGCAACCGGGGGGGTATCAAGCTCCTAGCTATGGGCAGCAGCAAGTGTATGGACAACAGCAATATGGTATGCCGGGTGCCAATGCTGCAACGTCCTCGGGCTTATCCCAAAATGTAGCTTCTGGTTTAAGTTATGTCTTTGGTTGGATAACTGGTTTGATTTTCTTCTTTGTTGAGAAGCAGAACCGTTTTGTGCGTTTTCATGCGATGCAGTCGATACTTGTGTTTGGAGGTTTAAGTGTGTTAGGGCTTGTGTTTAGAATAATTGCTGCCACTAACCTCCCCTTTTTGTCGCTGCTTGGGGTGTGTTTAACTGGTTTAGTCAGTCTTGCAGGGTTTGTATTATGGATAGTCCTCATGATTAATGGCTTTCAGGGTAAATACTTTAAGTTGCCTGTTGTAGGTGACTACGCAGAGAAATATGCTAATCAAGGCATTCAGTAAACACGTATGGGATCAAAGCATAACAAAAAGGCACCAGCAATTCGTTGGCGCCTTTTTGTTATGCTTTATTGTATAGTAAAAAACCACCTGTGAGGGCGGGTGAGACGGCAACTTCTTATTTTCCCGTGGGGCTGCCCCCAAAGTAT
>CAXTCR010000062.1:0-17055 GCA_964242555.1 uncultured Ktedonobacteraceae bacterium | reverse complement strand
TAAAACGTGACGCTCTCACTTCTTAAGAAAGAATATAAGCCCATGTATATAGACTCACCCCTACGCACCTATCTCGATGACCTCGCCTCATCCCAACCCACCCCCGGTGGTGGCTCTGCATCCGCCATGACTGGCGCGATTGGAGCCGGACTCGCCACCATGGTTGCCCGTTTTACCCTCGGCAAAGCTGGGTACGAGAACGTGCAGCAAGAATTCGAAACAATCGTTGAGAAGACCGAAGGCTTGCGTGCCCGCTTCCTGCAACTGGTACAGGAAGACATAGACGTATACGGCAAGCTCTCGGCCTGTTACAAAATGCCGAAGTCGACCGACGAAGAAAAGGCGGCACGCACCCAAGCAATTCAAGCACGATTACATGATGCCGCTATTGTGCCTCTCGAAATAGCCGAGGGAGCAGCGGAACTCCTACGCCACTGCCAGCGTATCGCGGAGATCGGCAACAAAAACGTCCTGAGCGACATCGCCACCAGTACAATGCTCGCCTCAAGTGCTGGTACCGGTGCCTCCTGGATGGTACGCACCAACCTGCTGCACATGAAAGACCTCACGCTTGTTGAGGCATTAGGCGATCGGCTCAACCGAGCACTCGACGCGATTGCGGCACATAGCCAGCAGGTGATTACATTGGTGGGAGAGAAAGAATGACCGCTGCACTGATCGATGGACGGGCAATGGGACAGGCAATTCGGGCCGAATTGCGCGAAGATGTACAGAAATATACAGGATTACGTGGTGTGCCACCGGGTTTGGCAATCGTCCTCGTTGGTGCCGATGCTGCATCAGGCGTCTATACAAAAGCTATTGTACGCATTGCGGACGAGATCGGCGTAAGGGCACAATTAGAAGGTCTGCCAGCACTTACTTCGCCCGACGAACTACGCTCTTTGCTACTGCGCCTGAATAGCGATCCTCATGTGAATGGCGTGATCGTACAAATGCCACTTCCTGCCCACCTCTCGCAAAAGATGGTCGCAGACACGCTGGCATCCGAAAAAGATATCGATGGCATCAGCCCACGCAGCGCCGGCAACCTCTTTCTCGGCCTACCCAGCTTTCTCCCTTCGACAGCCGCCGCCGTAATGGAGATTCTCGAACGTATAGGCACACCCCTCAATGGCAAACGTGTGGTAATCCTGGGACGTAGCAATGTCGTCGGCAAGCCATTAGCCATGATGCTGCTGCAAAAAAACGCGACGGTAACGGTCTGTCACTCACGAACGCCGGACCTTGTCACCTTCACCCGCGAGGCAGACGTACTAATAGCAGCGGTTGGCCGTGCAACAATGGTGACAGCCGAGATGGTTCGCCCCGGCGCGGTTGTGATCGACGTTGGCATCAATGCGCGACCGGAAGGTGGTATCATTGGTGATGTGGACGTTCCCTCAGTACGCGAGGTTGCCAGCGCGGTAACACCCACACCAGGTGGCGTCGGCCCCTTGACAAATGTATTACTTTTGAAGCAGTGCGTCGAAGCGGCGTGGCAACAACTCGGTGGACGGGTACAGCAGGAAAATGTAGCGCGTTCTCATTAAAACCCTGGAACTACTCCTTCATGCACAACGACAAGCAGAAATATAATGACGACGCTCTTAGGGATTGGGATGACGGTCTGGAAGTCGTCGACTTAGATACGTTTGACGACAGAGATGATGGTCTGGAGGTCGTCGACTTAAATACACTTGACGATATAGATGGAGATGCGCAACATGCTCGCATCCCATCCTGGTCGGCCCCCGTCCTACGCTGGCAACACTCGTTTAATCGACGGCGTTGGCGCACCTTCGTCGCGTCCTGTTCACTCCTCCTGGTAGTACTTGTCGTTTCCATGAACCTTCACTCAACACTTGTACTCTTCACCCACGTCCGCGACGGTCTCGCGACCCGCTTGATAAAACCACAGCCTCTCCTGGATGAACACCTGCCGAAACCCGTCT
This sequence comes from uncultured Ktedonobacteraceae bacterium, assembly GCA_964242555.1. Taxonomy (GTDB): domain Bacteria; phylum Chloroflexota; class Ktedonobacteria; order Ktedonobacterales; family Ktedonobacteraceae; genus JBBQVS01. The sequence goes on along the minus strand of CAXTCR010000062.1, from coordinate 15,100 downwards.
CTGTTTCCCCATCGCTGGTCATCCCCCTCGCTCAAAACGGCTTTTCATGCGTGACCAGCGAGTCATGGTCGCCCGATGGAGCGTTGATCGCGCTCCTTGGCTATGCCTCTGGATGCCAGTACGACTCCCAAAATTCGATTGGCCTTGCAACCATACAGGATGCATATGTTGGCAAACGTCTCGTGCAGATACAGCCCGACGTTCTTGTCAAAAAGACGTTTTACACTCAGTTTTCTGCTATTCACGATAGCTTGATTATCAACTATCAAAATGTCACATGGTCGCCAGATAAAATACATCTTGCGCTGCTCTTTTCACTTCACACCAAATCGCAGATCGGCGGCGCCCAGTTCTCTGGTGTCTTACTCTTTGATACCCGACACAAAACATCACAGGTCTTTCTCCAACAAGTTGATGGTAAGCCAACCTATCAGATTAGCACGTCCTCTTATGAAGAATGGGATATTCAACACGGCACACTCTTACCAACACCAGTGCAGGAAAATGAAGATCCCTTTGTAGTTAGTCCCAGCATCCCTGCGGCAGAAGAATACGCCTGGAACCAGAAGGGCGAACTGTTGCCACAAACACATGCACCCAGTACACATGGAATCGGGAGTATGGTTGGTGATCCCTCGTTTAGTGTCTGGCAGTCTGGTGGGATTATTCTTGTGAGACAGGACGAGGCCGGTGGTACAACTTTTGCCCCCGGTATATTTGTGTGGAACGTCGACTTTCTCGCATGGTCGCCCGATGGTCGCTACTTAATCAACGGTGCCTATCTAGCTGCACGGCTAGAACCGCAAGGACATCCCAAACCAGATAAACAAACACTCATTGCCTTCCACCTGGAAAATCTCCCGGTGCTGCCAGTACGCGATTCCGCCCTGCTGAACGCCTTGCTGCAACTGCGCGCGTCGCAAACCGTTGGCTCGATGTTTCAACTGATGGTCACATGGGCGCCTAATGGACAGTACATGATTACGACCGCTTACGGATTTGCGAAAAAAACGCTGTACTCGACCAAGCGTGGCTTTCCCGTTGCGACACTGATGGCCCCTAAAACCGACGGTAGCGGTGGCCTAAGCTCCCACAATAGCTATTACGCCTTCAGTTTTCCAAACTGGTCGCCCGATAGCACACACCTCATGGCACAAGACCCCGGTACCAGCGCCGTTGTGGTATGGAGCATTCCTAAGGGAGTGCAATAAATAGACTACTAGCCTAGCTAAACGCATCACGCTTAGCTAGGCTAGTAGTCTATTTATTGCACTCTTATTATCTTACCGGCTCGCAAAACGCTTCGAACCACTTGCACGGCGTGAACCATTTACTGGTGCCGCACCTCTATCCCTGCCTCTATCACTCCTTTGTCGTGGTTCCAGACCTGGAAACGCGGAAGCGCTATGGCTACGTGCGGTTCGCCCAGCACGTGGCTGTTGGCCAAAGGCTCTTCCACCCCCCCTTTGCCTATCATTGTGCTCAGGCTCGGGGAAGAAAAAGTCCTCGGTCCAGCGTGGCGCCTTGCGTACAGGCTTGTCGTTGAATACCCGCTCTTGGCGTCTTCGCTCGCCGTTGAATGGAACATTGCTCTCGCGCGCTGGTCGTGCGCGTCTTTCTGTACGCTGTTCCTCACCGCGCACAGGCTGTCTTTGCTCACGTGCAGTACGCATTTCGCGGACAGGCTTGCGCTCCTGTACCTCTATGGCCTCCTCAACCTTTGATGCTGCGGCTGGTCGTGGAGCCATGACGCTCTCATTCAGCGTAAGTTGCTGGAACACGACTTCCTGGCCGAGGCTACGTGACATACGCCGCCATTTGCCAACCTCTGATGGTGTGAGCAGCGTGATTGCCTTGCCCTGCCGTCCCATGCGACCCGTACGTCCGATGCGGTGCGTGAACAACTCGCTCGACTCCGGCAACTCGTAGTTGATGACTTGATAGATGCCTTTGATGTCCAGTCCACGTGCCGCGACGTTTGTCGCGAGTAGCGTCTGGATTTGACCCCGACGGAACGCGGTCAGCACCTCTTCGCGTGCGCGCTGGCTCTTGTTGCCATGCAGTGTGCCAACCGTAAAGCCTAGATCGGTAAGCTGTTTGCCCAACTTCTCGACACCAAATTTCGTTTTACCGAAGACAAGAGTGCTTTCACCCTCGGCTGAGTTCAGCAAGGTACCCAGTGCGACGAGCTTCTTTACTTGTGGCACCTGATAGGCGATCTGCTCAATTGTGCTTTCCTCGCGTGTAGGCTGCGCGATGGTCACATTGACCGGCTCCTTGAGGAACTTCGCCTTGAGCTTCTCAACCCAATCGGGCATGGTGGCCGAGAACAGCGCCATCTGCCGCGTCTCTTGTGTGGTCTCTAAAATTTCCTCGATATCTGGCGCGAAACCACTATCGAGCATTTGATCGGCCTCGTCCAGCACACAGATGCGCAGCCTTGTCAGCGATAGGCTGCCCTGATCGAGGTGGTCCTTCACGCGTCCCGGCGTTCCAATGATAATTTGCGAACCATAGCGCAGCGCCGAAAACTGCGGCTTGTAGGACCGTCCGCCAACGAGCAGGGCGGTCGTAAGCCTGCGACTATTGGCGAGTACGGTGAGCACCTCGTTAACCTGTACCGCTAGCTCGCGCGTCGGCACAAGAATCAAAGCTTGCGCGACCCGCTCTTTAGCAAGTCTCTCCACAAGCGGAATACCATAGGCCAGCGTCTTACCTGAGCCAGTCGGTGCCTGTCCAACCACGTCTCGTCCTTCAAGCAGTGCTGGAATTGCCTGGGACTGAATTGGCGTAGGCTCCGTAATAGACATATTGGCTAACACGGTGCGTGTTGAATGTTGTAATGGAAAATCGTTAAAAGAGGACACGAAAAATCCTTTCGGTCAATGCGCTCCATCGTTGCTACATCCGCATAATTTTCGAAAATCACAAAACTCTACATACCCACGAACACAAGTAATGTGTAGGGGCCATAACTCATTACGCTCTCGAATTCGTTATGCCCTTGCGCTACTACGGGTAAAGAGACACACTGTATCGCTATCTCTCTGCGATACAATATGCGTGTTTCCAAAGGAGGTACAGGATGCGCCATTTGTGGGCGCGGTACAAAATGCTGACGACACAATGCCATCAGGAGTACCAGGAGCAGACCGTAGAAATACGGAAGCAATGCTGCTAGCTGATAAGGCCAACATGTTGTGCAGGAGAGTAAATCTATAGAGGATTGCTTTAAGCTCTTTAGCGTCTTTGTCGAGGACCGGCGATCATGCTCAGCCCATGCCTTGCAAACTGTTAGAACACATGTATTGTATCACTTCTTGAACAGAGAGTCAAGTTTTGCGCGAAAGTACTTCTTCCAACACTGTATTTCTTGAGCAACCTACGCGTGCTAAGAGGATTTCTTGAAATGTAACTTTAGCAAAGCTTTGCCTAGCTCTTCTAAAATAATCTCTTGTGGTACCATGAGCGGCGACGGATACCGCTCCGGCTGGTGCAAAACAATAACGCCACACTCTTTAAGGAAAGTAACACTTCTTGGAAATACAGGATGACGTACTAAATCCATCTTAAGGCAAGGCACAACGATAATTGGTGTTGTCCCTCGACCTAACGCCTCGCACAGAATACTTACCGCCAGCGTATCACCAATGCCGCCAGCCCATTTATTGATAGTATTGAACGTCGCAGGCATCACAAGCAATGCATCCGCTTTTGGTAACGAGTCGCCCTCTCCTGGCATTTTGTAATCTACACGCACCAGATGTCCAGTAAGCAAGTTAATCTCTGATACATCGAGAAATCGCGTAGCTTGTGGCGTTGCAATAACACACACGTCCCATCCCATCCGCTGTATAGGCTCTATAAACTGGTACAACTTTTGCGTTGGCGGAGCTGCGCAAGCAATGAGATAAAGGACTGGTGCGTTCATAGTCGTGCTTTCTATATTGCAATTATAGACGAGGCGCTCTTAATTTTCTCATCGAGTCCTTTGACCTTTGAAGCTACTGATCGTTGTTTTATACTTCGTTGTACTGTTTGTATACGGTCTAATACTTGTGCTGATTTCGTTTCCACGGTTAAATCTAATGCCTGTTCTGCAGTCTTACAAGCGTCATCAATATTTCCGAGTTGTACATATGCTGCTGCTTGATCGGTCAAAATAATGGAGTAACGACGTTTTGCTGAACTGTCACAGAGACTTGCAGCTTTTGCCAATGCAACTAGAGCTTGTTCAGGCAAGTGTAAATGAATAGAGCAAATGCCTGTATAACTTTCCAAACGAGATATATTCAAGCCTATGGAGTAATGGTCTTCGTCCTGCGTATCAATTTCAATATTGCGTGCTGTGTCGATACTTTGAAAACAAAGCACACGTTGCTGCATCCGTGAATATATTTCTGCTTCTACTACCAAGAGCCAACAACGAACTTTCGTATTAGAGAGTGGAATTTGCTTCGCTTGTTGAATGTAAGATAACGCTTCTTGGAATTGACCTATGTAAAGCAGCAGTTGTGCAATACGTCCCAGTCCAACTGTCCAAAGTTCCATATTATGCGAACGTTGTGCTGCTTGGGTAGAGAAAATATAGTACGACCAAGCTGTGCTATATTCTTTCATATCAAAAAGCACTTGTGCGATGATTTGTGCGATTTCTCCTGTAATAGAATGTAAGCGTTTGTAAATATTCGATGTATGCGAAGAATACAATATAGTTATAAGCATCTGAAAGTGTCTAAACAAAATGTTTAGTAAGGTGCTAGATGTGAAATTCGCTCGTACATTCCAATAATATCGTGTCGTAACCTCAAGATTGTCCAATACATTATTATCTATACGAGCTGGATGTTTAATTGCTTCTACAATCGCTGTTTGGGCATCATGACGAAGTAGTTCTTCGGGAGGCAGAAACAAGACAATACTCGCAGTACGAAGCATTGTTTGTAGAAATGAGCGACGTTCAACAGCATCTGGTGAGAGAAATACGGAAAAATCATTCTTAACAGCAAATATTTGTTCATCATAACGTGACACTATCTCATCGTTCACCAGCCCTAACTCTTCCGCAGACATTTCATAAGCCGCGCATACAAGATCGAGGGAAGCTCCACGAGGCTTTTGCTCACCGTTCTCCCATCGTGCAACACTAGTTTTGCTGACACCAATTTTCTCAGCCGCGACCTCCATCGACCAATGTTTTTTCACTCGTGCGGCCCGCAACTTCGCGTTTTTCATATTTTCTCCCAATACATGCAGAATGCACTTCTATTGTATATACTCTCCTTCAGTGGGTCAAGTGAAAATAATGTTTTTCGATAAGTAGCTCAGAAGCGACAACAAAACGATAACAGAGCGAGGTGCAACGCTGCTGTAAAGAAGATGTTTCTACTATAGAATAGTCTTAGAAACAAAAGCGTAAATAGCAGTAAAAGCAGCAAGAATTTGCGCTTATAGTACGTTTAGTTGAGTAGGAATGTCGAAAATATGGGAGTTATCAAACATCTCTATCGCGCTAAATTCGAGTGGCTCGATGTATCAAATGGCCCGATTTTCAGTTTTCCCTGTTATGCTGCAACGCCTGAGGAAGCGGAGCTTACAGCGCAAAGAATCGCTCAAAATCAGGCGCGAGGCATGGATTACGTGGGAGTAGAACCCCTCCCCTTTGGCCTTGTGCTTTCGCGTTGTAGTGCTCCCTATCCGCCCACCATCTGGGTAGATGTTGAACCCTAAGAGGAAAACACCCTATGCAAGAGTATAAAAGCGAGGTTGCGCGTATCCGTGCTCAGATTGAACTAGAATGTCAGGCCATTCGCCGCGTCTTCGAGGAACCGGCAATCATCGCCTCCCATGCCGCCATCGACGCACGTTATAGAAATCTCGGCACCCATCAAGCTGCTCTGGAAAAGCACGTTGGCGAGCGCGAGGCTCGCGAGACCGTCGTAAATATCTATCAAGCGGTCGTGGGGTAGATGGCAAATAAGCCCTTCTACCTCCACCGCTTTGGCGGCGGATATATATAGCGTGCAATTGTCGTTGACACCCACCCAATACAAAAGCCTGCAAAGACCAATAAAAGGGTTCGTGCACTCTGCGTGCCCTTGATCATTAGTACGAGTAGGAAAGCAACCGCCCACGCAATCGCGAGGCCAATGCTGTAGGTCCAATAGTTTCTTTCGCCAAACATCTTATGTCCCCGTTCCTTTCGTCGGTCACAATTTACACACTGCTAGAGAAAATATATCTCATCCTTAACAGTCTTGCAAAATCCCCAAAACCTATGTACACTAAGAGGGAGCAAACACCCCTTGCTTGCTCTCTCCATTGGCCTTCCTCTTCGCATGAAAGGTTCCTCAATATGGCTCGCTCCCTCGACTCCTCACTTACCACAGCCTTGAATAGCACAACGCGTCGCCCCTCGATTACACTCACCATTGAAGATCACGTCCCTCATTACGCATTGTACCAATCCCCCAATGCAGCTGATGCTTACAATGACGCCTGCATTGCGAGTGATAACAGTATTATTCGTGTAATGGTGACGCGCAACGGTTTCTCCTCGACCTGTCAGGTACAGCGCATTACCGATCCCTCAAATGCGGCACAATGGTCTACGTGGTCGGTCTTGCCCGGCGCATCTGGCACAATGTTTCAGGATGGGGACTGCGCCGTCTCAAATTCGCATGGCATTTTACGTGCCTTTGCCCAACGTGGCACGGGCGGCAATCTCTACGTCTGGACCTCGACAGATAATGGCGTAACATGGACTGGTCCAGCAAGTGTGTTGACGCCACCGGGCAATGCGTTGCTCAAGGGTATTGGAAGCGCGGGCAACGATGATGTGTTTTTCATCTACGATGTAAGCGGCGGTGAAGCTATTGGGTGCTCTTTTTATGCGACGGGCGCATGGTCATCGCTCAAGACATGGACGCTGGCTTCCCTACCAAGCGGTGCAGGCCTTGCCGTTGCCTGGAACGGCACGATGTATACAATAATCTATTCCACCAGCTATACCCTCGCGACCTGTACGTTTACCCCTGCGTCAAACATATGGAACAATGGGGTAATGGTTGCTGCTGCCACGAGCACCGCGATTGGCCGTGTTGCACCACACCTATCATTCTCCAATGGCGTCTACACACTCACAGCTATCGAGCTGGACTCGGGAGAACTTACTGGCTCGGTCTACAGCTATCCACGATTGCGCCAGTCGGTCGACCTTGTGCACTGGTCAAATGGCTTGATCGTACACGACCTGTCATCGAGCTTTGGAGCAGTGCTAATTCCACTTCCCACGCCTGCCAGTAGTAACGCTGGTTCTCGAGTCTATCTCGCTTCACTCCCTGCCGTGTATAGCGCACCTCTGTTTGGGGCAACAGGCGCGTCCCAAACGTTGGATCTCTCAAATGCTATCCTCTCGTATCAGCGGGTCGAGGAGGTCGGAAAGCCTTCTCGACTGGAGGTGGTGCTGGATAACGCACAAGGAGCCTTGAATAGCTACGTGACAACAGCGACAACGTACAGACCTATCGGCTTGAACGCCTCTCTCATCCTGAATGAGGGCTACAGAGTGGGAACGCCGCCAACAACGAATGATACAGTGAGAGTTGGTACGTATCATCTCGAACGTATCACCTTCGAGCGTTCGCCTCTGACAAACTCCTTGCTATTGATCGGGCATGACCTATCGCGCAACCTCGATCTTGTCCCTCGTTACCAGAATGTCTACACTGGTCAAACCCTCGGCTTTTTGATCACAGATGTATGCGCCTGTGCGGGTTTGTTGTCAATCACGCTTCCCTCTACCTCGCAGGTGAACCAGATTGTGCCTTCGTTCGTGCTACAGGCCGGTTCGCCCTATCGTCATGCGCTGGATGAACTATGTTTGGCATATGGTCTCTCGTACTTCCTGGACCAGAACGAGGTGATGCAGTTTCACGAACTCTCTACAAATGACCCCTCCGTCTGGAGCTATCAACCTGAGATCGAGTCTGTTGGGTTTGGCAGCAACGACGTGCGCTCAAATCACATCGTCGTAAGCGGCAAGCCCCCACTGTCAGGTCAGATTGGAGCGTTGACGACGGCGGAAGCCTATGACGACCCTCACCTTCATTTAATAGGAGTTGAACGCCTGCTACATCACGTAGACCCGAAGTTAACAACGAGCGTACAGTGCGGCCAAAAAGCAGCTTTTCTCATGGCTCAACAGGTTCGCTCCAGCATCCAGCACACCGTCACCATTCCAAACAATCCTGCCCTACAACTGCTCGACTGCATCACACTTAAGGACACCATCGCACCACACAATACCGGTCAACAAATAACCTGTCGCATTACGCATTGCATCATGAAGTATGACGCACAACACGCCCTTAACGAGATGCAATTAACACTTGAGGGGATGTAACGCTTCTATTGAAATGAGAGCAGCGCAAATAGGTCTACGCCTTCCCTGCTCTGCGACGCCGGGCCGCTGCTGCTTTCTGACGCCGGTCACGCCGTTTTTGTGCATAGACAGCGCGTTCTTGCGGCGTCATATCAGCCTGAGAGGTTTGCATACCTCCGTTGCCCGATATATTCCCGTTTGTTGCTACCCCTGCTCCACTTGTCGCAAGCTGTCGCCGGCGTCTCATGTTGGCAAAGTTTTGATATACAATAAAGCCAGCAAACAAGCCGGACGCGAGGATAAGTAGTAGGAGAATTGGTACGAGGACACCATTGAGACTCACCGGCAACACTTTATAACTGATGCCAAGCGAGATGAGGAAGACAGCCGCCAGCAAAATGTATTCTATCCCTGTCAGAAGCGCGGTTTGCCTGTACCAGGGAAGGTGCTCGCCTTGCAATACTGCTTGTCGCCTTCGCCGGCGCGCCGTAAGAATGCTAAAAATGCCTAGAGAGATGAACATAATACAAAATAAGGCTACAAATTGCGGCGGAATACTGTTCATACCTCTCACCTCCCAAGGCATGTATATTTATGGTGATGGATGCATTCTATCCATTGGCAAGTGAGACAGGTATCACTTGCTGACTTCCATTATAAAACACATTCACATCATATTGTTTGTTTAGCTGCATCCCAATACAGCCAACCCTGATAACCTTTGTATCGTTAGGGTAGCCAGAGGGGTCAAGTTGCCCACCCTCCTCTTGCTTACCGTCTAGCAGAATAGCACCCCGGCTAAGACCATTTGTCTGTACATTCCAATCAATCGGTCCGTTACTAAGATTGATGAGGGTGATTGAGGTATCGGGCTGACACGAACCCGGAGAGGATTGTACTGCGATGAGTGGGTTCGGGCTGATAATAACTCCCGCTGTCGTATTCGATAGATTGAGTTTTACAGGCAGTGTAACTTGCCCCTGATTAGCTATGGTGAAAACAATCTCACCCGTATAGGAGTGTACTGTGGGTGTGGTGGTGAGTCCCTGTGTGGCAACATCAACGCGAATTTTATCTGTTGCCCCTGCCTCTAACTGACCGCTGGTTTTGCCGTTCGTTAGTAAGAGCCATCCTCCCTGATTGTCGCTTATAGCGCTTGCACTCCATTGAATTGCCGCGTTACTCGTATTGCTGATCGTCACCGTCTGACCATTAGGGTTGTTCTGACGGACAATTGCGTTAAAGGTGAGCGCCGGAACTGATGGTTTGAGCACGTTCGTTGTGTCACCGCCCACTGTACGGATCGGGAGAAATGCATGTCGACCAGTACCAGCATCTCGAGCTTGAAGTGCATATTCACCAGTTAACTGTGTACTTGGTATCGTCAACGAGATATCAAACGTGCCTTTGTCACTACTTTGGATGCTGACCTGTTTACCATTGGCACCATTTATAGCAGTATCATCCAGATAAAAATAGATCGTATTATTCGCGCCAAAGTGGTCGCCATGTACATTAATGGCTTGACCTGCAGCAACGCTTGTTTTCGCACCTTTCCAGGTGAGTGTCGGTTCCGCGCTGGTATTTGCCGAAACAGGCGGTGTGCCGAGTAATCCACCTGAGTACGTCGAGAGTAGATACGCACCCAGTCCACCGATGAGACACACCAATAGAATCACCGACAACCAGTACATCAACCGCCCGTTCTTTCCCTGTACCGACCTTTTCGGTAGGATAATAGCCCGCATCCTGGCCAGACTGTTTTGCATCACCATTAGTGGCTCCGGTACTGCTGCCTGACCTCGCGATACATCAACGGCAGGACCAGCCTCTGCCCGTTGACGATCAAGCCAACTTTGACGCCAGTGCTGTGCCGCTTTACTTGTAGCTGCTAGGCTCTCCGCGTTACCAGAAACTTCTGCTGGCGTCCCTAAACTCCATTGCAATGGCTCGAAATTCGTGCGCACTGGTGGAGTGTATTGTTTCAAGGGCGGCGTCGATGTACGCACAACCTGCTCCGAAGACCACTGATTTGGAGAACGCACGAGGTTGCCTTGTAGCATCACTGGCGCTTGCTGTACTCGATTAGAAGGTGGTGCTGGAGGTACATAACCATTTTGTACGTGCGGTTGAGGGTTCCTGTTAGCCTGCGGAACAATATTCTGTTGTGGCACTGGGGCTGCCTGTCGTGGTTGCTGGGGTGCATTCATAGGTTGTGGATGCGGCGTATTAGGTAACGATCCCGGCATCGCTTGTTGTGGTACGTTTGGCCGACCTTGAAACACAGTCTGTGCCTGTTGTGGAGGGGTTTGTTGAGGAACATACTTGTGCTGCGGCTGTATCGTGCGTGTTGGTATTTGCTGCACTCCCTGTTGTGGCAGCATTGGAGGAGCTTGTGGTACTCCTTGTACAGGAGGTGGTACCGCGGCTAAACGGGCATTGGTCGCATTAAAGCCACAGTTTTTACAAAAACGAGCATCGGCTGAAAGTTCAGCATGGCACCTTGGGCAACGATACATAAAGAGTTACAACCTCTTCCTCAAAGAAAATCTTCCTGGTTACAGGGTAATGTGAAATTGTGCTGTCACCAGTGTAACGCGTTAGCACATCGGAATTCACAGATAATACCCTTTTGTCCTACATAGAGCGCCTTTAGACCCTCCCCGAAAACCACTCCTCATGTATAGTAGGTAGCCCTTTATGGGCGTCCGTTTGTGTGAGGAAATGAGATTGTTTGAATAAATATGTAAGGTGTTCACCTGATATTTCATATTCCGCAGAATTGGAGCCAAATAGTCTTGACTATCTCCAAAAAAACGCTAAAATCTCTATAGAATATCTATTATGCTTTAGATTTATGAGGTTTGCATGCATATTGTTGTTGTCGGAGTCGATCACACAACCGCGCCCATTGCCCTACGCGAACGAATTTCTTGCTCCTTGCATCAAATACCCCACGTTCTCGCTCGTGTCAAAGAACGCGTTCAGGAATGTGTGCTGCTCTCTACATGCAACCGTACCGAGTTGTATGCTGTCTATTCCGATGAGCCGCCTGAGCAGGAATACCTCTTGCGTATGCTGAGTGAGGCCAGAGATATTTCATTGGTAGAGCTTGAGGCGCATTCCTATACCTTCACCGGTGAACAGGCGGTGTCGCACCTGCTTGGTGTTGCCTGTGGTCTCTATTCTCTCGTCCCGGGAGAACCACAAATCCAGGGACAGGTGGCCGAGGCGTTGGAAATAGCACAGGGCGGTGGGTTCGCTGGTCCAGTAACTTCTGCCTTGTTTCGCGCCGCGCTCATCGCGGGAAAACGGGCACGCAACGAAACTGCGATTAGCCGCAATGCCGTCTCCATTAGCCATGTCGCGGTACAGCTTGCACGTCATCTCTTTCCTGACTTGCATAAAGCGCATATTTTGCTCGTTGGCTCAGGTCAAATGAGCGAGGTTGCCGCACGTAATCTCCTTGACAATGGCGCGCAACAATTGGTGATTATTAATCGCACACATGCAAATGCTGTAAGCCTTGCCCATACACTACACGCCACACATCGCACATTTGCCGAACTGTCAGACGCACTGGTAGATGCTGATGTCGTAATTAGTTCGACAAAAGCTCCACGTGCACTGGTCACACCTGAGCGTATGGAGCCAATTCTTGAGAAACGCAATGGCCGGTCGGTGCTTCTTATAGACATAGCTCTGCCGCGCGATATTGACCCTGCCGTTGGCTCGATGCCGGGTGTGCACCTGTACAACCTCGACGATCTGCAGGCGCAAGTCCACCGCGGTATTTCACTGCGCTTACAGGAAGTGGAGCGTGTCCGTGTTATTATCGCCGAGGAGACAACGGCATTCGAGCGTTGGGTGGCCTCGCTTAGCGTCACTGACACCATAAGCGATCTGCGTCAATCTGTCGAGGCGGTGCGCCAACAGGAGCTTGCTCGTGCCATGCGCGCACTCGCTCCAACGCTTTCTGAACGTGAGGCCGCCGTGGTGCAAGAGCTTTCCACGCGCTTGGTCAACAAACTTCTTCATACTCCTATGCGACGCCTGAAAGAAGCTGCGGCTGATGGTCAGGGGCATATCTATACCGAAGCGTTACGCTATCTTTTTAATTTGGAAGACGATCATGAAGTCTATAACGATAGGAACGCGAGCCAGCAAGCTCGCTATGATACAGACACAGTGGGTTGTAGAGCGGTTACGCCAGCAGTGGCTCAATCTTGATGTCACTGTCGAGCAGATTCGTACCACCGGCGATCGCGTCACAAGTGTGCCTCTTTCACAGATCGGCGGCGACGGCGTCTTTGTGCTCGAAATCGAACGCGCCTTGCAGGAGCGCCGCATTGACCTTGCCGTGCATAGCCTCAAGGACCTGCCGACGCTACAGCCCGACGGCCTCCGTCTTGTAGTGACAGGGCCGCGCGAGGATGTGCGAGACGTGCTCATTACCAGAGATGAACAACAAGCATATGATGAGCAGGCACAATTGCGTATCGGTACCAGCAGTTTGCGCCGTACAGCCCAGTTGCGCACGCTCTATCCGAACGCCGATATTCACTCAATACGCGGCAATGTCGATACACGCTTACGCAAACTCGATGCTGGTGAATACGATGCCATCGTGCTTGCGGCTGCTGGCTTGCACCGGCTTCATCTTGAGAATGACTTGATAAACCGTGTCAACTACTTGCCAGTCGAAAATATGCTGCCCGCTCCGGGACAGGGTGCGCTTGCCTTAGAAATACGCGATGAGCAGGAACTTCGCGACCTGCTTGCACCACTTCATGATAGAGTAGCGCAGGCGGCAACAGGTGCTGAACGTATGTTTATGCGTCGTCTCGGCGCAGGATGCTATCTTCCCGTCGCCGCGTATGCCTCAGTTATAGACAGCGTTTTTACCGTTCAAGGTCTTGTTATTAGCCTTGATGGGCAGCGTCGCATTGCTGTACAACAAAGTATGCCGTGGACAACAGAAACGACGCTTACACAGGCCGAAGCTCTTGGTATCACCCTTGCTGAAGCCGCGCTAGCACAGGGTGCGTACGAGATTGTCCACGAGATTGATGCCCTGCGAGAACGGGAGCAACTGCATGTCTGAGTCGCCCGTTGCCACTCTACCACTACAAAACAAACGCGTCCTGGTGACACGCACCCGTGAACAGGCAAGTGTCCTGAGTGCGGGTCTGAAAATGTTGGGAGCAATACCGGTAGAGTTTCCTACCATTCGTCTTGTGCCCCCTGCTGATTGGACTGAGCTAGATAACGCCTTGAAACGGCTCTATGATCCTGCCCAAGGTGCAGGCGATCAGGCTTACGATTGGGTAGTGTTTACAAGTGCGAACGGCGTCAATATCTGTATGCAACGTGTCCAACAATTAGGCTATGAGCCAAGCTCACTACAACGCGTTCGTATAGCGACAATCGGTCCTGCTACCGCTGAAGCTTTGACTGCTTATGGCCTGACTGCCACTCTTGTACCCGATGCCTATGTTGCCGAGGGTGTGGCGGAGGTGATTATCGAGGATGCTCGACAAAGAGGTATGGCGCTGAACGGGCAACATATCCTACTCGCACGAGCAGCCGAGGCCCGTAAAGTCCTGGCCGATATGCTGCGCGAAGCAGGAGCACTCGTCGATGACGTGCCAGCCTACTACACCCGTTCGGCAGCCGTCGATGATGAGCGGGGGCAGAACGTCTGGACGCTGTTGCAACAGCGTCAGTTAGACATTATTACCTTTGCCAGTTCTTCTACCGTCAAAAACTTTATGACATGGGTGAAGCTGCGCGAGGAGAGGACAGGAGTCGCTCTTCCGCCTGCCTCACTCCCTACTATTGCTTGTATCGGTCCCATTACCTCAGCAACCGCTCGTGAACTCGGTCTTACCGTGGCTGTCGAAGCCGAAGAGTTCACGATAGATGGCCTGCTGAGGGCAATCGTAACATATGAGGAAAAACTATCATGACAGAACAGGTTATCGTCGATCAAAACGAAGTTACACACCTTGAGCCATCACCAGCGCCTGCCAAGCCAAAGGCCAAGCAGCCCCGTCAGCTGGTGCGCTTCACCTTCTACAAGCTCGACCCACAGTGGCAACTGCTTCCCGCCGATGTGCGCGAACGAGGCAGAGCCGAGCTAAAGGAGCTTTTTGACGCACACGCCGAAAATGCCCTTGTCCGCAGCTTTGGTCTCTATGGTCTGCGTCCCGATGTCGACTTTATGCTCTGGCAAGCTACCTACGATATCGAAGACCTGCGCGCCCTCAGCAGCAAAATTCGACGCAGCGCAATGGGTCCCTACCTCCGCGAGACCTATGCCTTCCTGTCGATGACCAAACGCTCAGTCTATGTCGGCAAAAATGCGCGTGGTGCCCATGATCCGCGCCTCGTGATTGCTCCCGAGGATCGCAAATACCTCTTCGTCTATCCCTTCGTCAAGACGCGAGCATGGTATGCCCTCCCAATGGAAGATCGCAAGCGCATGATGAACGAGCATATCCGTGTTGGTCTGACCTATCCCACTGTCTCGCTCAACACCACCTACTCCTTCGGCCTCGACGACCAGGAATTCGTCGTCGCCTTCGAGACCGACAACCTCCCGGACTTTCTCGACCTCGTTCAGGAACTCCGCGAAACCGAGGCCAGCATGTACACTCTGCGCGACACCCCCATGTTCACCTGTGTCTCCCAGCCACTCGATAGTATCCTCGACGC
>CAXTCR010000061.1:0-17383 GCA_964242555.1 uncultured Ktedonobacteraceae bacterium | reverse complement strand
GTTTTCAGGGATTTCGTGACGCCGATGGCATCGACAATCACAAAATGGGTCTTGGCGGTAGGCGCGGACGGTGTGACTTTCTTCAGATTGTCGTGATCGAGGGTACGTGTGCCACGGCCCTTCATCTGCTCGAAGTAGTTGCGGCTCTTGACATCGCGCATGAATAGCAGGCATTCGAGGGGCTTGACATCTGTACCGGTCGCAATCATATCTACTGTGACGGCGATACGCGGGTAATAGTCGTTGCGAAATTGCGCCAGGACGGATTTCGGGTCCTCCTTCGATTGATACGTCACCTTTTTACAGAATTCGTTGCTCGCGCCAAACTCCTCGCGTACCGTGTGAATGATATCCTCGGCATGGCTGTCCGTTTTAGCAAAAATCAGCGTCTTGGGCACTTCGGCCCTGCCAGGGAAGATGTCTGGCAGCTTTTCCTTGAAGGTGCGGATAACGGTGCGAATCTGGTCCGGGTTGACAATCTCGCGGTCAAGCTGCCGTGTGGTATAGATCTCGTCTTCGTCCTGCTGCTCCCAGCGTTTTCGGCGCGTCAAGCGTTCACGCTTCTCCACCAGTTGATGGGCCGTAATTTTGCCGCCGCTCCGAGTACGCTCCGTCTCAATGACATAGATCTCGTCGCCGACGTTTACCCCATCGGCAATAGCTTTCTCACGCGTATACTCACTCACCACGTTCTTTCGAAAGAAGCCATAGGTACGGTTATCAGGCGTGGCGGTGAGGCCGATAAGATACGCGTCAAAATACTCGATGACCTGCCGCCAGAGGTTGTAGATGGAGCGATGGCATTCATCAATAAAAATGAAATCGAAGAATTCGGGGGGTATCCTCTTGTTGTAGACGACGGGTAATGGCTCTTTGGGCTGGACCAGTTCGGCAGGGTTGACTTCTTCGGCGGCCTCGTCCAATAGCTGGTCCTTAAGCAAGGAATACATGCGCTGAATGGTGCTGATACAGACCTGACTATCCTTCGCCACGTACGACGATTTCAGGCGCTGAACGGTATACAACTCCGTAAATTTGCGGTTGTCGTCATTGGGCAAGTAGCTCATGAATTCCTGCTCCGCCTGTTCGCCGAGATTTTTGGTATCGACAAGAAAGAGCACGCGCTTAGCATCGGCATACTTGAGCAAGCGGTAGATGGAAGTAATAGCGGTAAAGGTTTTGCCTGCGCCAGTCGCCATCTGAATCAGCGCTCGGGGCTGATCTCCCTTAAAAGACTTTTCCAGGTTCTCGATCGCGATAATCTGACACCTGCGCAGCTTCTCATGATGAAGCGGTGGCAGGGTTTGTAGTCGTCCGCGCAGGGAGGTAAGTTGCCCTATCCATTCCTGCAGTGTCTCTGGACGATGAAAACTGAATACCTCTCGTGAGCGCGGCTGGGGATCGCGCCCATCGGTAAAACGGATAAGCACACCGGTGCTCTCGTACACAAATGGGAGAGGTTCTTTGTTATTGACCCACTTGAACTTCGCATGGGCGTAGCCGGCTGATTGTTCTTCAACCGTTGTAATGCGGTGTCCCCACTCCTCCGGTTTGGCCTCGATCACCCCCACCGCTTTCCTGCCTACAAAAAGGGCATAATCAACTGGACCAACATCGGTCTGATATTCGCGTACAGCGATGCCCAGACCCGCATTAAGATCAATCTTCTTGACGGATTGAACGAGCCAACCCGCTTCGAGAAGTTGCGCATCAATATGATCGCGCGCCTTCTGTTCAGGGGTCTGATTTATATCAGTCATGCCTCATTTACATTCTAGGCTACTTATAAAATACGGTATAGAACATATCAATCATGGGCTAAAGCAAATGCATTATACAATTTCTACAAGCGTTTGTATATAAATATGATATCCAATTGATCTGGAATTTTACCTGAAGGGTATTTCTGCTGCTATGAGGATAAACGGGCAAAAGGTTAGCGAGTAACCAGGAGCAATAGGAGACGTGTAGAAAAAAGGGATATGATATTCTCAAGAGCTGATTGAGGAAAACGAAAAGGAGTAGGGCATGGACAAGCAGGAACTTTTTGACTTTCTTGTTGGGCAGACGAAGCAGTCTTTTAGCGGGTGGGATTTCTCTTATATTACTGCTTCGGGGCGTATGGCTGAGGCTCTATTGCCGTGGAGCTATGCCAGCAAGCTTCTGCCGGTTCTGCACAAGGCGCAATCCTTGCTGGATATGGGAACGGGTGGGGGAGAGTTCCTTTCTCGGTTGCAACCATTTCCGCCGTTGACCTGCGCTACCGAGGGGTATGCTCCTAATGTCCCGATTGCACGGCAGCGGCTGGAACCGTTGGGCGTTGGGGTCTATGAAGTCAGTGACGATGGCAAGTTGCCCTTAGATGCTCACCAGTTCGATCTTGTGATCAACCGGCATGAGTATTATGATCCCAACGAAGTGCTGCGCGTTCTTCGACCGGACGGCCAGTTTATCACGCAGCAGGTCGGGGGCCAGAACGAAGCGGATTTAAATGCTCTGCTGGGAGCTAACACCTACCCATATGCTTCCTGGACATTGGACTATGCTGTAAACGAGCTTCAGCAAGCGGGTTGGCGTATTGTCCAACAGCACGAGGCTTTTCCTGTGATGCGCTTTTACGACGTTGGGGCCGTTGTCTACTACCTCAAAGCCGTTCCGTGGCAGGTTCCCAATTTCTCAATTGAGGGGTACTTTGACAAGCTGGCCGCGATACATACCCGGATTGAGGAGCAAGGGTATATAGATTTTTCCATGCACCGCTTTTTGATTGTGGCCGTACCTCAAGGCTAGGCGTGCGCAGCCTCCGGTTGCGCTGCTTCCTCACGCTGGCCCTTGTCTCACTCCAAGTACTTTGCGGACCTGTATATGTATCGGAATCTTCTTTGCACGACGTATTACGGATAGAAGTTTCTTGGGTATTTGAGAACGATAGGTAAACAATTCAAGGAGCGTTTGTAAAGGCACAGAATATACAGCTTATATTACTTCTACCATATAAACCTTTTTGATTGGTCTTTCTCTTTTTTTCATATCAGATATATAGTCGGACCACTCCCTTTTCCCGTTTTCGTTTCGAGAGTGGAGCCAATTTTTCTATTTTTATTACACAAGGTGAAAAATGCTAGTAGAAACTCTGCAAAATGGTCGTTATCGTCTTCTGCATCCTATTGGGCATGGGGGTATGGGTGACGTCTATCTCGCGGAAGATACGCGCATCGATCGACAAATAGCTATCAAGGTCATTCAAACAGGTGCTATTTTCTACTCTGGCGTTGTTGTTACCGAGGATGCCGTACGCCTTTTTCAGCGCGAAGCAAAGGCAGTTGCGCAGCTCAACCATCCCAACATTTTACCTCTCTTTGACTATGGTGAGGAGATGATGACTTCCTCTCTGGTCATGTACATGGTTATGCCATTTTGTCCAGAGGGTTCATTTGCTGACTGGCTACGGGAGCATACCAAGCTTGGATTGCTCGCACCAACAGATGTCATACATTTTGTCCATCAGGCTGCAAGCGCACTGGATCATGCGCATGAGCACCAGATTATACATCGAGATGTCAAACCATCCAATTTTCTTCTTCGTAGTAACACAGAGAACAGAGATATTCCTGACCTGCTGCTCACAGACTTCGGTATCGCAATGTCTAACGCGGATATGACCAGTCAGATTATCCGTGGTACTCCAACCTATATGGCTCCTGAACAGTGGAGTGGCGACGCTGTGCCTGCAACAGATCAATATGCTCTCGCGCTCATCGCCTATGAATTGCTGACAGGGCGGAATCCCTTTCAGGGCAATCAAGAGCAAGCGATGTACAGGCACCTTATAACACTCCCACAGCCACCGAGTACACTCAACCCACAGCTCTCTTCAGTTGTCGATGCAGTGCTGTTACGCGCACTTGCAAAACAGCCAACGGATCGGTTTGCATCCGTTTCTGACTTTGCACATGCCCTTCAGCAAGCCTTGCAGGGTACCTACATTACTCAGCGTTATGAGTACGATATTGATGGGCCTACTCTATCACCGGCTCTCATTGCACAACCTGAGAGAGCTGCACTTGTTACGCATAAAGCTGCACAGCCACCTTCTCCCACTTCACAGACGCACAGTTCTCCTCACAGCACAGGAGATGACAAGCAAGTTATTCAACATCAGGGCGTAATAAACAGTTCGCGGAGAAGGAGAGGAATGCTCATAGCACTCGCACTGCTCGTCATCGCAGCAAGCATAGGTCTACCTTTACTGTTTGCCTATCAGCGCAATGTGCACACTGCTGCTCTCCATGCAACCGCAACAGCACAAGCAAACCTTACGGCAACGGTAGTCGCCTCGCACTACCCCTTTAGCAACACCGTGTTGCTCGATGATCCTCTCAGCGTGAACGATGGTAAATATCATTGGATGGAGACGAGTACAAATACGACTGGGGGTTCTTGCGCGTTTACGGGATCA
Source organism: uncultured Ktedonobacteraceae bacterium (assembly GCA_964242555.1). GTDB lineage: Bacteria > Chloroflexota > Ktedonobacteria > Ktedonobacterales > Ktedonobacteraceae > JBBQVS01. Next base: position 12,924 of record CAXTCR010000061.1, on the reverse strand, counting down.
GCTTATCATGTCAGCGAAACGCAAGCTGGCTATTTTAACACATGCTTCGCTCAAAATCTGCAATTTACGAACTTCACCTATGAGGTCGAGATGAATATCAGCAAGGGTGATGCCGGTGGTATAGTCTTTCGAGCTGATAGCGCAAACACTACATTCTATTACTTGCGTTTCGACCAGAACGGTTTTTTCTCGCTTCACCTGTATGTGGATGGAACTGGTGCAACGTCACGCTTGTTGAAAGAAGGGTTTTCGACAGCTCTTGCGTTTAGTCCGAATGCGACAAATAGCGTCGCGGTCGTTGCACGAAGTGAGACAATCAGTCTCTATTTGAACCAACAGCTCTTAACAAGCGTAACTGATAATACGTACACTCAGGGGCAGATTGGATTGACAGCTGAGGACTCGACCAATGCAACTGAGGTAATATTTACCCATGCGAAGGTGTGGAAGTTACCATAGAAAGAGCGTTACCAGGAAGAACATATGCAAACATCATCCATTGTACCAACGGTTCACTTAGCGCGTGTCTACGAACTGCTCATCGAGACATATGGCGAACCCAAAAATGTGCCGGATTACGATCCCCTTGGCGGTCTGGTTGGCACGATTCTTTCACAGCATACGTCTGATATAAACTCTGGAAGAGCCTATCAGCAGTTGATTTCAACGTTCCCGACATGGGAAAAAGTACGTGATGCGCCTACACAAGAGGTTGCGAACGCGATTCGCTCTGGCGGGTTAGCCAATATCAAAGCGCCGCGCATTCAAGACGCACTGCTAACGCTAACCGAACAGCAACAAGCGGATGGAGGGACGAAATCACTTTCAGCATATCTCTATGACGAGCTTGTCAAACGGACACCCGAGGAAGCGTTACAATATCTTCGTAGTATCCCGGGTGTTGGGCCGAAGACAGCGTCGTGCGTGCTGATGTTCAATATGGATCAACCTGCTTTTCCCATTGATACTCATGTATTGAGGACGGCCAAACGCCTAGGCTTGATACAAGCGAAAGTAGGTGCTGATGCAGCGCATACACTTCTTGGAAAAGTGATACCTCACGAGTGGGTCTATCCCCTGCATGTCGATCTTATTCGCCACGGACGAAAAATCTGTCATGCACAGCGCCCTGAATGTTCCATCTGTCCGCTTTACAGCGAGTGTGCCTATGTGGGAAGTGTGAATGCCCAGGAAACTGCTATTCCAAATCTATAACGATGTTTGCCGTTCACAGGGGAAGCCGCACTTGAAAGCGGGTATCGCCCGGATTGGGAGACGACGCGGATATATCCGTGATGGCGATCTACCACGATTTCCTGATCGCTCTAGGTCAGGGCGTCAAGTACCTGTTGGGATGTGTCCTGCCCTATAGAGGAGCGCAGTCCGGCAAGCGCGGTTATTTGGGCAGGTGAGAGATGCAGTTGGGCAATTTGCAGGGTAAGCTCGTTCATTTCTCGAAGCGTGTTGTCCAAGACCTTCGCCGCACGCCCGCCTGCAGAGGTCGGGTTATTGAGTTCGTGCGCAAGTCCCGACGAGAGGCGCCCCAATGCCGCAAGCTGTTCACGTTCGCGTAGCAGGACCTCTGCCCCCTGCACACGCGCCCCCATGAGCGGCAGCATGTTGCGGCCAACCGATGGTGCCATGACAATAAGTTGGCGAAAGGTTTCGGCTCCAAAGGCAAGCAGGTGTGTCTGTTGCAGGACGTGGGCGTCGATCGTATTCCACAAAAAGAGTAGATTTTTCTAAACGTTAGAAGAGAGCAAGAAAAACTGATTTCTATCTAAAGTTGAAACTTTATACTATTTCCAGTCGTGCTTATTCTTGTGCAGTATATGTCTCTATCCTTGACTATAAGATGTCAGAAGTGACAGGATGGGTAAAGACACTTGCCACAGTGATACAAAAGAACCAAAACTCTTGCGCCCACAAGAGGAGAAAGGAACACTTGATGAAGGATATGACCAACCTCGTAAAACCCGCACTGGCCGAACTGGTCGGAACCTTTTTCCTAACACTAGCTGGCCTTATTAGTGGCACCCCCTATATCGTTGGTGTGACGCTTGGCATTTTTGTCTACACAATTGGCTCTATCTCGGGGTGCAACATCAACCCCGCAGTCACACTTGGCTTGTTGGTAAGGCGTAAACTTCCCATTGTGAAAGGTATCGTGTACATCGTAGCGCAGTTAGCGGGTGCTGGACTCGCACTACTTGCCGCCCTAGGTACAGGTCGCCTTGCCCCCCACTATGCAGCCGCCAGTCCCCTCGAAGAGTTTTTAGGCTTTGGCATCTTAATGCTAACAGTACTTGCCGCAACGGATAAGAAGGTTCCCCAGGAGGCAAGTGGTCTAGCGATTGGAGCCGCGCTCACAGCAGGGTTAGTTGTCAGCAGGGGCATCTTAAATCCTGCCGTCGCCGTCGCTATGGGACAAGCTCTTTCACCCGCGACATGGGCAACACTGCTCAGTGCCGTCGTCTTTTGCCTGCTCTATATGCTTTACCAGCAGAAAGACGCCTCGACAGCACAAGCTACTCCGGCAGAGCAAGACTCCGTCTCGCCACAACGACTCCCAAGCGTTCCACGGGCGCGCTAAAAAGAGGTCTGGAGCAAACTAGAAGTTCGAGAAGGAGGGCAATGTTACCCTCCTTCTTTATTTTGGTTTTGGAAAAGTAAGCAAGAACATGCTGTGCTTACGTTCTTTGGAATAGCAGACCTTAGATTACCTAAAGAAGTCGTGTCTATATATATGCCCAAAAACTGTCTGGTAGTAAAAAATGTATACAACACTTTCGCCTAATCCTATTAATCCTAATAGTGCTCCACGCGCCCCGCAACAGCGTACGTCCAAGCATAGGCTGCGCCTCTACTTCCTTATTCTATCTTTCTTTCTCATTGCACTGGTCATTGGTTCTCTTTCGACACTTTTTTTAATCACTCCTCCAAGCATTACAATTGATGGCAGCGGGACGGTGAGCACCGGCAGTCCTCTCCACATACATGGAGATTGGTTTACACCGGGGAGTAGGATTTTGCTGCTCCTCGACGGAACCATCCCACTCTCCGCCTACGGGTCCAGCGCACCAGCAACAGTTGGGAAACAGTCAACTTCACCCCTTACAGCGTCTTTAGCACATGGCCTACATGGAGCATCGGGCGGCGACATCATGACAGGTATTACAGGTTCGTTTGATGCAACTATTACCATAGGTGCGGACTGGAAAGCTGGCAAACATAGTATTCGTGCAGCGGAACAAGGTGGAACAAGGAGCGCAACGACAAGTGTTACAGTTTCGACACCCTCGCATCTTGCAGGCATTACGCCCACAATGTTGACGCTTGGGCCAGTGACGGAGGGTGATACCAAAAGTGTTTCGGCGCAGGTAACACTGGCGGCAGTGGGCACACACTCAGTATCATGGTCAGCCTCCTGGGACAGCAGTAGTGCATCATGGTTGCAGATTGACACGCTCTCCGGTTTGCTGCAAGCTCCGAACACGCAGGAGATCACAGTTACCGCTAACCCGCAAAAGCTCAAAGCAGGTGACTATAAGACGACTGTGACCTTTAGCGGTACGACCGGGAATGACAGTTTTACGTTACCAGTATCCCTTGTGGTTCAACGGAATAAAGCTACCAAGCCAACGCTGAGCACTATTTCCCCCAGCACGCTCGTCTTCCCTAATGTCGTAGCTGGCAGTACACAGCCTGTGACGCAGCCACTCACGCTGAGCACAGCAGGGAAAGGGGATGTGCAGTGGCAAGCAACATGGAGTGAACAAGCGAATGGGTCTTCCTTGCATAAGGAGTGGCTCCAACTGGACTTCAGAGGAAACAAGATTAGCGCTCCAGACTCCCAGCAAGTGACTGTAAGCATACTCCCGCAAGAACTAACCCCCGGACAATACACCACGACGATGACCTTTACAAGTCCACAAAGTGCTCACCCTCTAACGGTAACGATACAGGTCATGGTGCAGGGGCAAGCAGACTTGAGCAGTATTACTCCACAAATAGTTTCGCTTGGTCCTCTTACCGAAGGCTATACGCAACCAGCAACGGCACAGGTAGTGCTACAGACAAGCGGCACTGGCAATGTGCGCTGGCAAGCGTACTGGGACAAGAATGCTAATCCGTGGCTACAACTAGACCGAACCTATGATTCAATCCAGGCACCAACAAGTGAAACAATCACCATTGGAGCAGCGCCGGGAATGAAGGCGGGGAGTTATGGGGCAACGATCAACGTTACCAATCTGCAAGACGGGAACTCAATCCCGCTTACCGTCAATCTCTCGGTGCAAGCAGCCTCTACACCAGGAGAACTAAGCAGCGTTACGCCAGCAACCGTGACGCTTGGTCCCGTCACCGAGGGCTACCAGCAATCTCCAAGCACACAGGTGAAGCTCACCACAAGTGGTACGGGTGCGGTGTCGTGGAACGCCTCGTATGACAACAAGCAGGGGGACTGGCTCTCGTTGCCTGTAAACGGTCAGATTGGGGCACCAGGCACTCAGAGTGTTACGCTGAGCACAGTCATGGGCGTCAAAGCGGGAACGTATACGGTGAATGTCAACTTCACGAATCCGCAAAGCAACAAGACGCTGACGCTTGCTGTGAGGTTTATCGTGCAAGCTCCCCAGCCAGCATGGGGTGGGGTGAATCCCTATTCACTCACGCTTGCGCCAGCCACACAGGGGTATACGCAGCCAGTCTCGGGACAGGCGACGTTGAGCGCGGCTGGCTCCGGTCTACTTTCGTGGACGGCGAGCAGCGATGCCAGTTGGCTCAGTGTGGGCAGTACCTCGGGTCACATTGGAGCACCCGGTAATCAAACGGTTACGGTGGCAGCGGCAACGGGACTTCACGCGGGGAGTTATTCAGGCAGCATCACGTTCACGGATACAGGTAGTGGCAAACAACTTCTCCTGGCAGTATCCTTTACCGTGCAAGCTCCACCACAACTTACGGCGAATACGAATACACTTACCACGAACACGGATTGTCAGGCGCGGAGAGCGGGTTGGATTTGCTTTGTCACGCTCACCAATGGGAGCACAACGGACAGTCTTACGTGGTCCTCATCGAGTACAACGAGTGGCACAACGAGTGTGATTGTGCTTCCGAACACAAACACTCTTGCGGCAGGACAGAGCCAACGGGTACAAATCAGCATCATTGTGCAGCAAAGTGGTGCATTTACTGACACCGTCACCTTTGTAGGACCAGGGAACAGCCAGACGGTAACGATAGGCTACTCGCCGCCGGTTACTGGTCAGAGGTAGGAGACAGGCATCCGTTCAGTCTGGGCTAGAGGTAGGATGATAGAGCACATCACCCATCTTTTCCGCGAGAAGCAGGTCGTGAGCCGTAGTAATTTTAAAATTGCTGGTATCACCTTCGACAATCACGACGGAGTAACCTATGCGTTCAAATGATGCGGCGGTGTCCGTTCCAGAAAAATGGTCACGTTCAGCAGCGTCATACGCATGGAGCAGCAAGTCGGCCTGGAACGCTTGTGGTGTTTGCGCACGCCATCCCTGTCTCCCTTCATACCCCTTCTGGATAAAGCCATCAGCACTTACCAGTGCTACATGTTCCTCCTCTTGAAGTGGAGTCGCTAGAATTGCACCACCAACTTCGCGCGCCTTTTGAACCAGCTGCTCAACCCTATCGACTTTGATAAAAGGACGCGCACCATCATGAATTAATACAATCTCGACTTCACCAGCGTCTATGGAGTCCCGAAGTGCATTAAGGGCACTCAGTTCCGATGCATGACGTGTTGCGCCACCACATATCACCCTGCTTACCTTACGACAATGTGCAGCATGCACGATTTCCATCAGTTGCTCTTCTTGACCAACCGCTCCAACGAGCACAATTTCATCAATGCTCGGACAACGCTCAAAGGTTTCAATCGAGTACAAAATAACGGGCTTGCCATTGATCGGTAAGAATATTTTGTTGATGGGGCGTCCCATACGAGTGCCTTGACCGGCCCCCAGGACAACAGCGACAACACGTCTCGATGAACCCTGCCTTCTAATCACGATATTTTCACCTTTGTGCGATTTCGGTATTTTGTGCAAGTATGCCTTGTGCTCCTGTACCTGTCAAGATGTTACCAATCGCAATTACAGGGTATACGTAGTATATTGACGTGAGCTATTGTGATGCAGTATACTTTTCGAAGTTACGCAGATATTACGCCAGGAGAAAGTCATTGTAGTACGCATATACACCCCTGACAGGCAATAAGAGGAGCTTTTTGCTTTCCTCTTTTGTGGAGTGTTCATGCGCCTATTGGCATTTCTCATCGCTTCCCTTCAAATAAGCTTCGATTGCATTGCCCTGCATTGAATACTTCTCGCACCTGAATGCCTGTCTCTCCTCTGTTTTCGGTGTACCTTCATTTTTCTGCTACAGGCACGCGAGGTGTAACTATGATCTTGTCTATTCGACAACTCTCTAAATCTTATGGCGCTGTTACGGTGCTGAATAACATTTCTTGCATCGTGAATAAAAAAGATCGTGTGGGACTGGTTGGCTCTAATGGCGTTGGCAAATCGACCCTGTTGCGTATCCTTACTGGTGAAGAGGAGGCTGATGCGGGAACGATTAGCTATGCCCCATCGGTCGAGGTCGGCTATCTTCCCCAAACGACTCCCGACTTTTATGGGCGTACCATTCAGGATTTGATTTTAGAGTCCGTAGGAAACTTGCGCCTGCTCGAAGAACGCATGCGTGTACTCGAAGCCCGCATGTCCACGGCAGACGAAGAGGAACTACAGCGTGTGCTGGAAGAGTACACCAGCGTTTCCACCCAATTTCAAAATCGTGGTGGTTACGATATTGACTATAAGATAGATATGATCCTGGAAGGATTACAGCTTACCTACTTGCCACGCGATCAGGCTATGAGTACGCTCTCGGGTGGAGAAAAGGAGCGTGTTAGTCTTGCAACCTTGCTCCTGCGTTCACCTGATTTACTGCTCCTTGACGAGCCGACTAATCACCTCGATGTAAAAAGCCTTGAATGGCTCGAAACGTACCTCTCCGAGTATAGTGGGGCTGCGCTGATAGTCTCGCATGATAGGCAATTTCTCAATCGAGCAGTCACGACCATTTTCGAGATTGACGAGTATGAACATACCTTAAAAAGATATGAAGGCAACTACGACGCCTATGTACAGGCGCGAAGCGATGCGAGACGCAAGTGGGAGGAAGAATACGAAAGACAGCAGGAGGAGATCAAGGAGCTACGTAAGCGCGTAAAAGAGGGTGCCCGTAACGTCGGCCATAGCTATCGCGCCCCACGTGATAACGATAAATTCGCATCCTTTTTCTTCGAGCAGCAAAAGCAGCAGGCCATCTCACGCAACGTGCGAGCTGCAGAAGAACAACTGAAACGCATCGAGGCCGATCCCGTTCCCAAACCGCCCGAGATGCTACAAGTACATACACTCTTCAACATAGAAGAAAGGCAAACCCAAGAAGTCATTACGTTCTCGCACCTTTCTAAAGGCTACGGTACGCGGCTCATTCTCAATGACCTCAATGGCATGATTGGAGGAAGGGCGCGTATTCTGCTTACTGGTCCGAACGGGACAGGTAAAACAACGCTCTTGAGGCTGCTTATGGGGCTAGAGCAACCAGATAAGGGTCGGGTACATATTGTTCCAAGTGCTACAATAGGGTATCTCGCCCAGGAGCCTGAGTCGCTGGACCTGAGCAAGACCGTGATTGAGTCGTACAAATATGGGCAGATAGGCTACGAAGGCGAATTCGTTGGCAGGTTATTAGGCTATGGTTTGTTCCGTCTGGAGGATATGCACAAGAGGGTGGGACAGCTGAGTGTTGGACAGCGACGCAAGTTAGAAATTGCACGTCTGATGGCACAACGTCCTACCGTGCTCCTCCTGGATGAGCCAACAAACTATATCAGCCTGGATGTTTTAGAGGCGTTTGAGAAGACCATCATGAGCTTTCCCGGTCCCGTCCTCGTCATTTCGCATGATCGCTGGTTCATCGAACGTTTTGGGGGCAAACAGTGGGAACTGCGAAATGGAACCCTTGTGCAGTACTAGTGAGGAGTATTTTCGTCATGTATCTACCAGAACTACGCGCTGAACTTGTACGTTACGCTCGAAAAATGTACGATAGCGAGCTTGTGCAGGCAACACAAGGAAACATAAGTGTGCGAGACCCGGAAAGCGGCCTTATCTGCATTACTCCTAGTGGCGCGGATTACCAGCTGTTGACAGCAGAAGACATTGTTGTCGTGGACGAGCATGGCACGGTGGTTGAGGGCAAGTGGCGGCCATCGGTAGAAACGCCATTGCATACGTTGGTACTACAACGGCGGCGAGATATACACTGCGTGATGCATACGCACTCGCCCTATGCGACCGCGTTCGCGCTTATCCATCAATCGTTGCCGATGTTCCTCGCGGAATCAGCACTCTGTCTTGGAGGCAATGTTCCGGTGACGCGGTACATGATGTCGGGCACCGGAGAGTTTGCAACCTATATCGCGGACCAACTAGGAGACCGCACTGCACTGCTCTGGGGCAATCACGGCGCGATGGTGGTTGGTCACAATCTTGCGCTCACGTACTCAACGGCTCATGCCTTAGAGGATTGCGCGAAGGTTTATGCCATTGCCAAACAGCTTGGCACACCTGTTCCCCTGCCTCCCGGAGAAATTGAGAAATTGCATACCTTCTGGAAACAGAGCTATGGGCAAAGAGCATTATAGAAAGGAATATATTACTCATGCCAATCGACCTACGGAGTGATACCGTCACACATCCAACACCCGCTATGCGCGAGGCAATGTACCGTGCGGAAGTTGGAGACGATGTATATGGTGAAGACCCAACCGTTAACCGTTTGCAGGAACTTGCCGCCGAACGAACAGGCAAGGAGGCAGCCCTATTTGTGCCAACGGGTACGATGGGCAACGCAATCGCTGCGCTCACACATGCGGGGCGCGGACAGGCAGTCATTGTAGGCGAAGAATCGCATATTTATCATTATGAAGCTGGTGGTCCCTCTACGCTTGGTGGCTCACCCATGTGGGTTGTGCCAAATCATGCCGATGGCACGCTCGACCTGGCGAAAGTGAAGGCGGGCATAGCCGATGAGAGTGACGGGCATGTGGCCGCAACAGCCTTGATATGTCTCGAAAACACGCACAATCGCTGCGGTGGTACGGTGCTTAGTATCGAACAAACCCGGGCAGTGACAACGCTTGCCCATCAACATAACGTGGCAGTTCACGTTGATGGTGCCCGTATCTTTAACGCAGCAGTTGCCTTACACACACCTGTCAGTACGCTGGTGCAGGATGTAGACTCGCTTATGTTCTGCCTTTCTAAAGGACTGTGCGCCCCCGTCGGCTCTATGCTTGTCGGCAATAAAGAGTTCATCCGACGAGCGCATCGCACGCGAAAACTCCTCGGCGGTGGGATGCGACAGGCAGGTATTATTGCCGCAGCTGGTATAGTCGCGCTGGAACACATGGTGGAACGGCTCGAAGAGGACCACGAGAATGCTAAACTGCTCGCGCAGGGTCTTGCGGATTATCCACAAATAGCTATTGATGCGGACACTGTAGTCACAGATATCGTGATGTTTAGTTTGCGCAATGCTCACAGTGGTCCCGCAACGCCTGCCGAGACCGACGAATTTGTAGGCAGAATACAACAACGAGGTGTGCTCATGGGGCATATGGGAGGTGGTAAAATTCGAGCGGTGACACATTATGGCATAGATCAACAACATATCACGACGGCTCTGACAGAGATTCGGCGCGTCCTGGTTGAGATGCATTTTTCCTAAAGAGGAGGACCGATTGATTCCATCTGGTATGGCAAAGAGACGCAAATCATCGAACATGTCTATGAGCAAAGCGCGCTTCCGATGTCAAGTCCTGAAACGCATGCACTAACGCAATCAGGCATTTGACACTTATCGGAGCAAAAGATACTATCAGGTAGGACAGCTATTTGTCCTGCCTGATTTTTTATTAACACACATGGACGTGAATAAAGGAGTTGACCACATGGCACTACAGGACTTCAATGGGGCAGTTGCCGTAGTTACGGGTGGAGCGAGCGGAATAGGCTTGGCGACGGCTCGGGCGCTCTACGCACAGGGAGCGCACCTTGTGCTTGCCGATATCAACAGTACGGGGTTGTCACAGGCCATTGAGGGAGTACGCCAACATAGTCCAAACGCGACAGGCAAAGTCCTGGGTGTACCCACCGATGTCACACAGGCCACACAGGTCGAAGCACTTATGCAGCAGGCGCACAACGTCGAGAGTCGTATCGACCTTGTTGTCACCAGCGCGGGTATTGGGCGCGGCGGTCCAATTGACCTTTTTAGCTCTGAGGACATGCAGACCTTGATGAACGTCAACTTTATGGGCACATATAACTGTACGCGAGCGGCATTACCAGCGATGCGTAGTCAGGGGCATGGTCACTTCGTCTTCCTCAGCTCAGTCGCGGGCAAAATCTGCGCGCCCTTGCTTACCGGGTATGTCGCGACAAAATGGGCCATTCGCGGCTTTTCTTCAGCACTACGAGCAGAACTCTATGGCTCGGGTATTGATGTGACTACCGTCTATCCCGCATGGGTTGAGACGCCGATGATTCAGCAGGAGCAAGATGCGATGCAGCTATTAAACATCGTAGCTATGCTCACACCGGATCAGGTGGCACAAGAGATACTGCGGGCGGTGCAGGATGGCCGTCATGACTTGACGCTCTCGCCTAACCCCGATATTGCGTTGATACTTCAATTGATGCAGGAGGACCAGGACAAGGCCGAAGAGGTTGTGGGACAATCGTTTCGACAGAGCATTGACAAGCTGACACACAGTTCGCAATGACACAATGAAAGGGTGATTGATGTGCAAAAGCATGGGTACTTTGGGCCTGAGAGCATGACCTGGAAGATTGGACAAGAGTCTATCCTGCTGCTGGGAGGAGCCAGAGCGGTACTGATGCAACTTGCACATCCACTTGTTGCGACGGGTGTGGGTGAGCACAGCAACTATATGAGCAAGCCCTTTGAACGTACAGAGCATACATTTTTTCTAGGGCAGATGCTTACCTTTGGCACAACGTCTACAGCGCGTCGGGCCGCCCGTACAATCAACGCGCTTCACAAAGGTGTCCACGGCAACATCTCACTGGATGCTGGAGCTTATGCCTCAAACACGGCCTATAGTGCGCGTGACCCGAAGCTGCTGCTCTGGGTCCACGCCACGCTTGCCGACACCATTCTCCGCACATATCCACTCTTTGTTGGTCCTCTGACGCACGAAGAACAAAACCAGTATTATCAAGAATCGAAAATAATGGGCTATTTACTGGGACTGACAAAAGCCGACATGCCCGCAACCGTCGACGACCTCTATGCCTATGTTGATGATATGGTCTACAGCAATAGGCTTGCCGCAACACCACATGGACGACAGGTAGTGCGTCAGGTACTCTATCCCCCAATTGCAGACCTGTTCCGGCCAATCCTCCACTTCAATCTGCTTATGACCATTGGACTATTGCCTCAGCCTGTCCGCGAAATATATGGATTGGAATGGAACGAGCAGTATCAGAAAATATTTAATGCAGTAACTCTAGGAATAAGAGGTACGTATCCAAGACTACCCAAAACGTTACGAGTATTTCCAATCACTAAAAAGATGATGCGTCAGAAGGAGACACAATAGCTTGGAGTACATACCTATCGAGCGGCCCTCTGATGCCTTTCAACAACCCATTCCGCTCGATTCTATTGTGGCAATGTGCAAAGGCCCCTTTGGTTCACGAACACCTATCGAGTCAGTGTACGAGCTTAGCGGGGGCGGTTTTAACAACGTTTATCTCGTCGTGTTTGGTAGAGGGAAGCGTGCAGTGTTACGCGTCGCACCTAAGCAAGACGTTAGTGTGAATTCATCCGAACAAATACCTATGTATAATGGATACATTATGCACCCCTACTTCGCCCCAGTAGCACACCTTATGCCAAAGACGCTTATGATTGATTTCACGCATCAAATTATCGATAGGGATTATCTCTTTCAAACCTTCATGGAGGGGGAACAGTGGGCAAGTATACAAGACCAACTGACAGAGGATGACAAGCGTATCCTTCTAGGTCAGTTGGGAGCAATCACAAAGCAAATTCACTCTGTGAAAGGTGGTATTTTTAGTTCATCGTCCAGCCAATTTCAATCTTCTTTGTGGAGCGATGTCGTGCTTGAGAGGCTACAACAGTGTGTTCAGGGCGTTGAAAGCTATAAGCTAGATGCGACTATTATCAAGGATATTATCGAAGTCGCGCAAGTCCATAGGGAATTTTTAGACGAGATTGCTCAGCCACATCTACTACATGGAGATTTGTGGATAGTAAACATCCTACTTAAACGGATGAAAAGTGGTCCTCGTATTACCGCTATCTTAGATGCGGACGGTGCCTCGTGGGGCGATCCGATGGCGGATTGGACGATGTTCATGCTCAACTGGCATAAGCCTAAAGGGGCTGAAGCGTTTTGGAAACACTATGGCGAAGTAGAGACAGGGTTGGGCGCGGATGTTAGGCAATTGATCTATCAAGGTATGCACATTGCTGGCGCACTCGTCGAGGGGCAACGTTTGGGGCGCGAGGACATCCTGGAGCGCGGTAATAGAGATATAAAAAACACTATAGCACAACTACAGGTGCTTACAACGTAAAATGGAAATATTTCAAAGAAGCGTTGTCCTGTGCATCATAGGGCACATTAGTCATAATTAATGCAGCTTTACGCAATAACGTGGCAAGCAGAGACGGGCACCGTCTGTAGTAGGGCTAGCCCCCATAAGCGTTACCGTAAGGCTCGAATGGGGACCAGGGCGCCCGCAAGGGGAC
>CAXTCR010000060.1:0-17517 GCA_964242555.1 uncultured Ktedonobacteraceae bacterium | reverse complement strand
CGACGAAAACGAAGCTTTTCTCGTTGATGTTCCTGAACTACCAGGGTGCCATACACATGGTGAGACGTATGAAGAGGCTATCAAGAATGCCGTTGAGGGAATCGAACTGTGGTTCGAAACAGCACAAGAGTTAGGGTGTACGATCCCTGTACCAGGAGTTGCTGCCTAATACCAAACATTAGCGAAGAAACAAAGCAGTGAACACAGTAGTTCTAGGGTAGTAGACAAGCTGTACAGTGAAGAAGATTAGAAGTTAATGCCATTGTTTACAAGTGGCTTGTAAGGCCGTTTTAGAAGTGGGAAAGTGGGCGATTAGGGATTCGAACCCCAGACCTACTGCGTGTAAAGCGTCACTTCTCATATCACCACTCGATTAGCCTGTAGATCCACTCCATACCCCCTAGACCTGCTGTGTTCAATGAGTAGGCAGCAGGTCTAATTAAGAAACTACTCCCTAACCTTTAAAACACCCTCATTAGAATTTAATTGAACTAAATAAAAGAAAATGCTGTTTGTCCCAACATGACAAGCTATGTAAGCTTTCTGTCTTCCAAGTTTCTATCTTCCATAGAAAATAAATTACTGACCTCATCTAATCTTCTTATACTTCTTGTCGTATACTCCTCTCTTGTTGCATATGCTTCTATCAACCTCTTAACAAAGTGAGGGAAAACATCTAAATCGTGAGCTAAACGATGATAATTAATAGGATTGCCATAAACTATCTCAGCCATCTGTCGTATAGCTCTAGGCTTTTCAGTTGGTATTACTATTGGCTCATCAAGTTTCCACCCATGAGTGCTAAGCTGCTTATATAAATATCTGTACTGTCGTTCTGTTATTATCTCTAGGTCATGTGCTCTTACAATCAATGCCTGAATAGACACTCCCCAAATGGGCTTTAATATAGATAGACTAGTTAATGTCACAGGTGGTATAATCTGCTGCCGTATCGCAGCTTCTGGTAAAAGAAGTTCAGCGGCAAACTTATAAGCTTCTTCTTCAACTTCTATCGTACTAGACCTAACTGACTGATGCATAATCAGATGCCCAAGCTCATGAGCTAAACTTAAACGAAGCCTATCACCAGGAACATCGTTAGACAAAGCTATAAGAGGCTTTTTAGTTTCAAAAGTTGGTTGAGAAGAAGGAACACTCACCCATAAGGAATAAGCATCACAATGCTCGAAAGTAGCAGGTAGTGTTAGTATAATAACACCACTTTGCTCAACTGCTTTCACTAAATTTGGAATAGGAACTTCTGGAGAAAGACCAAGTGCATTTCTAGTAAGCTGTGCAGCTTCAATATAATCACTTGGCTCGTCTACAATTTGAGGAAGTCTAAGAGCTATTTTATTTCTCACTCTTTTAGTTAAAACTATAGACATCTCAAATTCTAGCTGCCCAAGCCGATGTGCCTCAACCTTTTCGGATGAGGCAATGCTTCTATGAGATCGAAAAAGCAATGACCCTAAAGGGAAATTCGGTGGATCAGCCCTTTCAAAAAATGACATAGGGAAGCCCAAACGATTAGCAATTGCCTCAACTACTGTTTGAGACGGTTGAAACAACCCCCCCTCAATGTTAGCAATTGTTGGTTGTGCAATTCCAATGTCACTAGCTAGTTCAGCTTGCGTGAGACGCAATAGCTCTCTCGCTTGTCGAATACGATTCCCATTAATCATAAATTTTCAGCTTCATTATCTTCCTCTTCCTGTTGGAGAGGTTCAATCTCCAAATCGCCGAAATCTTCTACATTGCCAGACTCATCAAAAGAAGTTTGGTAAGTAAAAGTACTCTTTTCATGTGCAGATACCGCAGGATATGGTATCTCAACACGCCACCTATCAGTATAAGCCGAAAGTGGATAAACCAGTGATAGACCCTTAAAATCTCCTTTAGGTGTTGCGTGCCATAAAAGCAACAAATTATGCATATCAGCAAATTCTTTTGACAACACCTGTTTGTAATAATCCTTTAGCTTTTCAGAACGACCAGGACCAGGAACAGCCCCTTTATCAGACTTACGTATACGTAAAAACCATTTAGCTATAGAAAGCTGTATACCACTGTTTAATAAATCTTCTGCCTCATACTCTGCTCTTAGGCCATGCTGATTGAGATATCGCTTGGCCGAGAAACGGACAATGTGAGCATGTAAATGAAGATCGCAATCTGCTTGTATCCTCTCGAAAAACCCTTTAGCCTGGTCAGCACCATCTTCAAAAGCATTAAAAAACGTTACAAAATGAGGTGATAAGGCTAGAAGAGCCTCTTGAATCTGTGGAACATCTTTAGCTTTCAACATATAACTCCTACTAATTTTGTCAATTTCTGCTAATAATATTAGCATTGATTTGACAAAATTACAAGAGTCTTACCAAAAGCTTCTAGCAACTCAAATTTTATAACAACCAAGCTTTGTTACTATGAAATAATTACGCTTCTACACAAGAATAACTCACCAAAAAGCCCTCTGACCATGATTCAGTACTAATGTGTCTTATACCAATACAAATTTGTCTTATACGTATATAATAGAACATTTGTTTACATTTTGTCTACTCATGAAAAACACTATTTAGTATCATTATAAAAACCCCAAAAACAAGTTTAAAGGTCGATACAGAAAGTGCTGTATCGACCTCGTTTCTAATCATCCCAATAACCAGTTCCGAAAGCCTCTCCGCCATCACTATTCTCTATACGCAATGGCGAATGTTGTTCATGAGACTTCTTCAATTGCCCAATCGTAAGAGAAGCGTAGTGGTCGGTCATCTTCAACGAGCTATGCCCTAGTTGACGACGCACATCAAGAGGACTACGACCATTCGCTAACTGCGTTGTTGCCATGTATCTCCTACAGTTGTGAGGCGATACACGTTTACCTGCTATCTCAGTGCGTTTCTTCAAGCGTCGGAACAACATCGAAACGCCGTGATGCGTTAATGGCTTGCCATCGTCCGATAGGAACACCGCATCCTCTTTATTTGCAGTATCTACACCTGCTAATTCAGCGAGGTAGGGACGGTGTTTCGTGAGGTAGTCATGCAGAGGCCGAAAGCCATCACGCGAAACTGGCACTTGTTGCCACTTGTTCCCTTTACAATAAGCCACTTGCCATTTAACAGTAAGGCTATTGCTACCCATTAGAGTACACCTACAGTGTGAAAAGAACACAAAGTTGCCTATAACTTTATAATAAAGACATTTGTTCAAAATCCTGTTTTATTGGATAAAACACCCCTACAATCAAGAATGGGCTTGACGAAATATTATGAAATTGTAAAGTAGTACCTAGAAAAAAATACAGATCTTTCTCTTTTACGAATTCATCAAAATATGTTTTGCGAACCTGACGGTTGGCCTCAGCTTCATCCCCACCACTCTTAGCTAAGCATCTCCAATAAAGTGCACCTAGTTCCCAATCCTCTATCATAAGCTTTCGAGTCTTTGTATCACCACGAGATAAAAACTCATATGAATACTTATAAGGAAGTTTGCGAACGACACGCCGAGTCTTTCCCTCGCCATTTTCATCACGATCAAACAAACTTTGTTGTAAAAGCAGGTCTTGCCATTTCTTTTTCCACTCTCGCTCCTTCTCCTCTTCGATATGAAAATCAACAATTTCGAGAGGCTTTAAGGTTGCAAGAGACTTTTTTTCCTCGCTTTTACAAAGCTGAATTAGCTCATTCATAGATGTAAAGACCTCTTTTAATGCGTATTGCTTTCGTACTAACCAGTTATCTTTGGTATCAACTGTTCCTATTACCTTAATACTATCTGCTCCATGCAATGGACGATAGCTCTCTGGACGAAAATCACTTGTGTTGCGAACTACATCAAGCTTTATTTTTTCGTACTTTGAATATTGGCTACCATAAGGCAATGCCCTAAAAGGAATAGGGTACAAACGTATCCACTTGCCATTTGAAAGAAAACCTGCTGTACAGACTAACTCACTATACTGATTAGAGGGCAAAGGGTAAGTTTTGACAGTTATAAGTACCTCAGCATCTGGTATCTCATAAGGCAAGTACATAGAGTAACCTCCACTATCTACATAGTGCTATCACCAACTAGCGAACTTTGCATATTTCTATCCCAAAGTTCTAAAGGAAAATTTTCATGGTTGTAGTGTATAGATTGAACACTACCTACACTTGCTTTATGCAGATGAACTATAGGTACATTAAAAGCTGGATCATCTTTTAAATACTCAGCAAGTTTGTGTCGATGGCAAAAGCGATGATCTGCCTCAAAACACGTAATTGCCACACGACTTCGTTCCTCAATAATTCCTTTTAGCCTTTGAATAGCCTCCCCATGCATTGGAAGTATTTCAGAGGAATAATACTCGAATAGTTTGCCATAGGCAGTAGAATTAGTCAATCCTTGTCTAAGCGTTGATGGAATACCTAATTCAGGTATATGAAAATATTGTATCCCAACACTACTAGTATAGTCAGAAAATTTCGTCTTAGAAAAACCGTATTTCATAGAAAGAGGATTTTTACGAACATCAACTAAAGCAACCACATTGTTTGCAAGTAATACATTGAAGTAAGCATCTATTGACATTCCTTCGTAACCAATAGTAAAGAGACAAGGTGCTCTATCAGTATTCCACAATTTAGAGATATTCTCATATTCAGTAGCTCTTAAAACTTTAGAAGCAATCATACTACGCGAAGCGTAATAAGGATATTCTATGTAAGCTTTACGAACAAGATTTTCTCCTCGTAAATCACCCACCTCTTTTTTTAATGCGAACAAAGCTAAACGATCTTCTTGACGTAGTTCTAAAATAAAAGATTGTTCACTACACAACTGGAAATTTTGCTGTGCTGCCAAAAGATTTAAATCAGTTAGGCGTCTTTTATCTTGATACAGCATAAAGCTAAAACCACCATATTTATAGGGAAAGAAATCATAGTAGTTCTTTCTCTTATGTAGACAAAAAAGAAAGAGCAACTTTTGGCAGTCTATTCTCTTTAATGAACCACCAAAGACCTCTAATAAGGCCAGTAAAAGCTTCCTTCGATAAAACACTTTAACAACTCCCTTACAATTGCCAAAACAATATACTCTCAGTATAGTACAAATTTTCTTAAAGTGCTAAGAATATATAGCCGTTCATAGGACTAGTTCGAGGATTTACTGAAAAGCAAAAAAGACTGACCTAAGTCCAAATCTATAATTCTGCTATAAATAGTCACGAACGATCCCAAAAATGGAAGACAGCCGGTCTCACGTCCAGAAAACGACGTAAAATCGACTGTAAAAACTCAAGAATTATAATACTACTTGTTTGATTAGAACGGCCTGTAGAGCGACTTTATTGGGGGTAGGAAGTGGGCGATTAGGGATTCGAACCCCAGACCTACTGCGTGTAAAGCAGCCGCTCTAACCAGCTGAGCTAATCGCCCTTGTGAAGGGTATCTAATAGAAGAAAGGGCACCCTTGCGTAGTACTTGGATGCCTCTCTCGGTTGCTTACGAATGGATAAATGTCCTCGACTGGACTCGAACCAGCACGCCTCTCGGCACAGGCCCTCAACCTGCCGCGTATACCATTCCGCCACGAGGACTTGTGATTGTCACAAATGACAGGTGCAATATTACACCTTTCGTTTCCGTTTGTCAACTGCTATTTTGCCGAACGGCTTCCCTGCGGGATGCCTTACACAAGAGAAGGAAGAGAGCATCGCTACCGAAGCTCGAATGCGATAGCGATGCGCTCTTCCTTTCTGTATGTGTATAATTGGTGCAATCGGTAAATCGTTGAGCGGTCCCTACGGAGGTTTGTGTAGGACAAAGGAGGAGGTGCTATGAGGACTCTACCAGAGGGTTTTGTGATACTTCATAGTAGGATGGGTGACTTGCAGGGGGTGGTTGATCTGCTGATGGCGTGCGATGTCGCGGATTATAGTCAACCAATTACGGCGCGGGCGACACGAGAGGCGTTTACTCGCTCAGGATGGGAATCGCCCGATATTGAACTTGCGACGAATGCGTGGGTTGTGCTGGCACCTGATGGAACCTATGCGGCGCGTGTTGATCTCTCTGTACCGATAGAGGAGCCGGAGGAGATGTATGCTTCGCCACGTGTTCATCCAGACTATCGCGGTTTGGGCATTGGGACATTGCTGATTCGACTCGCTGAACAACGTGCACGGGAACTGATGGGGAGCATTCCGCAAGAGAAACGGGTTACGCTGAATAGTTGGATCGAGGGTGTCAATGGAGATGCCAGAAGCTTGTTAGTACGAGAGGGCTTTTCGCTCCTGCGCACTTATGTTCGGATGGAGCTTGATATGCAGGAGCGACCTCCAGCACCAGTGTGGCCTCCCGGAATTACGGTACGGACGTTTGTCGCAGGGCAAGACGAACGCTCGTTGTATGATGCCTCTGAAGAAAGCTTTGAAGATCACTGGGGTGGCACACATGAAACGTTCGAGGAGTTTTACCGTGTGGGAACGGGGGTCGCAACCTTTGATCCATCGCTCTGGTTTCTAGCAATGGCGGGTCGAGATATCGCTGGCTTTTCGCTATGTTTACTTAATGTAGGCGAACAAATACGGATGGGATTTGTCGACTCACTAGGTGTGCGGCGTCCATGGCGTAAACAAGGGCTGGGTCTTGCATTGTTGCATCGCTCCTTTGGCGAGTTTTACGCACGCGGCGTGCGTCACGTAGAATTAAGCGTCGACGCGGAAAATTTGACTGGCGCGACGCGTTTATACAAACGAGCCGGAATGCATAGGGCAAAAAAGTATGACGAACGCTACCAGAAGGTATTAAGGGAGGCATAGACACTATGGCAACCAGCACACTACAAAAAAAACTCCAGATGAAGGCTGGGCAACGCGCACTGCTAATCAATGCACCAGCGGATTTTGTCGAGAAGTTGAGTCCTTTACCGGAGGGGGTAGAGCTTGCGACGGAGGCGGAGGGGGAGTTCGACTTTGTGCAGGTCTTTGTCAAAAATCTGGCCGATGTGGAGAAGTTTGTGCCGGAGGCGGCGAAGGCTGTCAAACACGACGCGCTATTATGGATTGCTTATCCAAAGGGTGGAGCGAAGGCTGGCACGGATGTTAACCGCGACATCCTGTGGAACGCGGTCGCGCCATACAATCTGACGGGCGTCACGCTTATTTCACTTGATGATGTGTGGTCGTCGATGCGCTTTCGACCAACCGAGAGCGTGGGTCAATAATATTTACGGTTGCCAGCCCTGCTTGCGGTAGATCTCGAGGGTTTGCTGGTCGCCGGGGACGTAGCTCACCATCGAGTAGCTATTGATGCCGGTGAATACGGTGGTCGCGGTACGTAGGGTCAGACGACCGAGGGTGTTGTGCTGGACTTGAAAGACGAAGGAGGGCGCGGGCTTACCGCTGGCGTAGGCCACAGAGGAGATGCGGCGAAATTCTGGGAAGTCGCGCAGGTGCTTGAGCAAGGTTTTGTATTCGGGCAGGTGCGTCACCGTCTGCGTATTGTAATGGAAATCGCTTACGAGTCGGTGCGCTAGTTTCTCCCAACCGTGAAAACGGCGCCGGAACTGGGGGTCAAAGACCTGCTCCAGCAGGTGACGCTTTTCCGTGCGCACAGTCTCTTCCTGCACCTCAAACAACACAATAGCGGCCTGATTCCACGAATGCAGGTACCAGAGGCGGTCAAGTGAGTGGGCGGGATACGAGGTGTTGGAGACAAGCAGGCCAGCAAGTTCTCCTAGATCAAGGAGGGTGCTATCGACCTGCTCGTGATCGATGGGTTTGCCCGTAAGCTTGGTAAAGCTATCATAAAGGCAGTCGCGTTCCTTAGCCTGTAGATTCAGGGCGCGGGCGATATTTTGAATTACATGCTGCGACGGATTGACACGCTGGCCGCTTTCAAGGTGATAGATGTATGTACGTGAGAGTCGAGTGGCCTGCGCGAGTTGTCCCTGTGACATGCCCCTTTGCTGCCGTAGTTGCGTCAACAATTGTGCGAAACTTGTCGCGTTCTCTGTTGTATTCATGACTGCAGGTGACTCCCTCTGTCAAACGGACGCCCATATGTGTATGTTGATCCAAACGGATACCCATGTGTTGATTTAAACGGACACCCACAAGGGGCGACCCCATAGGAGTTAACGTAAGCTTAAGGGAGGTCTGTGGTGGAGCCAGGGCGCCCTGGTCCCCATTCGAACCTTACGGTAACGCTTATGGGGGCTACCCTACTATAGACGAGTATCGGGTTTCCAAATAAGCTGTTATGGGCGTTTGTTTGAATCAGCATATTGTGTGTTTGATTACCCATTTTTACATCCTACAACAGATAGTAGATAGCCAAAGCCGCAGGTATCGGGTTGTGTCATATCCTCGTACGCTTGTGAGAGGAGGGCATCATATGTTCCCTCTGAAAGCGCGTTTTGACGGCACACAAGCGATTCTGTGACGCGGAGGGCTAGAAATACCTCGTCAAGAAATGCTCTGGCGCCAATACTATTTATCGGACTGAAATCTACGGCATGTACTGTATAGGAGACATCAAGGAAATCGGCGCTCAGCAGCACATCATATAATTGGGCAACATTTGAAACGCTAGGACTGCCATGAGACATCTTTTTTCTAATTGTGTCATTGAAAAGACGGAGGACACGGTCGAAGGCGATGCTAGAGGTGGCACCTAGCTCGAATTCAATTAAGTTCAACCACCCACCGGGGCGAAGGACGCGTGTGCACTGCGTTAGAATGTTATCGAAATGGGGATCGTACAAGAATTGCGTGGCGCGCATGTGTATCAAGTCAAAGGCATTGTCTCCAAAGTCCAGCGTAGAAGTCACGTCCATTGCGGCAAAAGTTGCGTTGCTAATGCCGTGAAAGCGTGCGAAACGGGCAGCCTCGTCAAGGGCAGCCTTGTCTTTGTCGATACCCGTTACGCGAATTCTAGGATAGGTGCGAGCAAGGTCGAGGACCCATGCACCCTCGCTACAGCCGAGGTCGAGGACCGACGAGACCTGTTGCATCCTGACCGCATTCGTCACAAGGCCGCCTAATGCGGTCGTAAAATACGAATGCGACGCCGAGCGGACGCAAGAAGCGTCCTTATCCATAGCGATTGGGCCGTTGTCATACGCGTCTGTCATGGGTGTCGTTTCATCCCAACTACCGAAATCAGCATTCCTGCGGCACAATATTTAAGCTGTCGCGCATCACGATACATGCTGGCAATTATACGCTCAATTTCGTGCTGTGTCACCACTCCAGCTTTGACAAGATAGTCGGCAATGTGCTTGTCTTCAGCCAGTACAGCAAGGATGTAATCCCGACCGGGACTGTCCGCTTGATTGCCAATATCAATCGCATGGAGTGTGTATCTCACGTCTTCATAGCCGACTCTGGTCAGAAGCCGTGGGAGGACGACAGCAGAGGTAAGGGCCTGACTTTCTGGTGAAAAGACTCTTTCATCTTTTTTATGGGCGGCATATACATACTTGATAAAGGCATTGACAGCACTACTCGATGTCGGTCCAATTTCGAAGTCAAGAAAATGGAGCCAACCACCGGGACGTAGAACGCGTGCAATTTCGGTCAACGCGCGCGGCCATTGTCTAGGTGTGATAGCAGCGCTCGATCTCTGGATATGCACAACATCAAAGGTCTCATCAGGGTAGGGTAACTGTGCGTAGGACTCGACTCCACGAAATGCTACATTCGTTGCGCCGATAAGGTTCGCATCCTCGGATGCGCTTTGTATCAATGCTGCCTTCTGATCAACCCCAACACAGTACATATGTGGGTACACCTGTGCGACTTCGAGCATCCATGTGCCCGGCCCACAGGAGAGATCAAGCACCTGAGAGATAGAGGATGGAGAGAGCATGGTGGGAAACAGTGATCCCAATTCGCGATAAAAGAGACGATGCTGGAAGCGCAGGCTCGCGGCCTCTGCGGTTAATGTCATATATTCTCTCCACCGTAGCATCCATACGCTGATATCAGTATAGCCCAGCCACATAGGTCTGGCATCTGCAACTCCATTTGTGCTTGCGCCACGAGTGCGTCAAACTCCGCGCTCTTTAGGATACCCTGTTGGACAACAAGAGGTTTCACGGCGAATGCACGCCGCACAATTTCCGCGAGAAAGCGGTGCGCAGCATCGCCACTTAGAGCACCGACATCGATCGTAAAGGCGTCATAGTTTACGTCATAAAGACCCGCCTTGAGCAACATCGGATACAAGCGCTGTGCTACACCCAGTGTGGTGCCGGTTGTATCCAGTGTACGTCCAATCTTCGCCCGCGCCTGTAACATTGCGCGATGGAGGGTCTGGCATGCAGGACTTGAAATTTCGCAGAGTTCTAGCTCTTCGATAGTAAGCCAGCCCTCCGGTTTGAGCACGCGCACACACTCGCGTATCATAGCGGGCCACAATTGCGGTTTGATGTAACGGGAAAAGTTGCGCATGTGGACGAAATTAACAAAGGCATCTGGAATCGATAGCCCCTGCAAAAGGTCCATATGCCGTAACTCCACTTGTCGCAGGCTACTGGTATTGCGCCGGACTTTGGCCTGATGGAGCGCCTGTTCATTGCTATCCATTCCATAAATACGCAGCTTGGGATAGCGGCGAGCAAGATCAAATATCCACTCGCCAGTGCCACAGCCGAGATCGAGCACACTTTCCATTGTGTTAACAGGAATATGTTCTGGATACAAGCGGCCTCCCTGCACCTGTAACAGATACGTATGTAGAAGAGCATCGAGGTGTACTTCATATTCCCGATTGCCCTGTATATCACTTGTAGAGGACGAATGTGTCGTATATTGAAATCGCTGACTCATCGAAATCCTTTTCTGCGTTGTCATACTTCACGCATTTACGGTGCATATGCAATGGCAGAGATTAGCGCACCTGTAGTGCAATAGTCAAGCTCGCTAATATCCTGCTGCTTTTGCCCCAATAAGCTATCGAACTCTTCATCCTCAATCAACTGCTGCTCTATCATGAACGGTTTCTGTTTTTTGGCGATTCCCGCAAGCAACTGACAACAGGCACGTCCACCGGGATTGTTTGCGCCCCCGAAATTCACGGGCGAGACCGTATAGGAGGTATTGACGAAACCTGCATTCTTCAACAGGCGAAAGAGGTGTACTCCTGGTGTGCTCGACCCAGCATGCTCTGAAAATCCGTAACCAAGCTTCAGCAATAACGCGTCGAATAGAACGAGCAAGCGTTGGTAGGCATTGCTGGATGTCGGGCCAATTGATAGACTTGTCAGCGCGATTGCCGCCCCGGACTTCATGACACGTCTGCATTCACCCAAGAAGAAGGGCCATTCGTGGGGACGAAACATGGGCGAGAGTTGTAGCGAATGCACAAAATCGAAACTTCCATCCGCGAGTGGCAGCGACTTCAGTGGAGGGGACTGGTAGAAACGTACGCGGTTCACAGCCCCAATTTCAGCATTGAGACGCGCAAGATTGATGAACTCTCCATCTCCATCCAAGCCTGTTACCTGCACACCTGGATAGGAAAGGGCGAGGTCAATAGCCCATGCACCTATACGGCAATTTACGTCAAGCACCTGTTTCAGCGTAGAGGGTGCAATGGCAGAAGGCAACAGTCCCCGCTGAGCCTGTGTAAGATGGTGGTGCATTACTTGTTCCAGAACGGCAACAAGCGCACTTTGATGTTCACTCTCTATCATTCCACCTGCTCCAGTCTTGTTACTTCCTTTTCGCTAGGATAAGGAAAATACTCCTGTGTGTCAAGCATAATCATCTTCATTTCTCGGAAGCGGCTAGCGTAATTATGCCCCTCTGAGCGGCTAACGAAACGGCCTCTGTCCTATTCGTTGCTCCCAGTTTGCTCAAAATGGAACTGACATGAAATTTCGCGGTACGCTCACTGATCACAAGCTTGCTGGCAATCTCTTTATTTGGCGTCCCCTGAGCGAGTAAGGACAGGACCTCCAGTTCGCGCTCGGTCAATAGTTCCCCGGTTGATCGCTGAAGGGGGACCTGTTCAAAAGATTTGAGCAGCTTAGAGGCTACAACAGGTTTTAGGAGTGAACGTCCCTGAAGCGTCGTACGGATCGCGTTAAAAATATTCTCGCGTGGCTCTCCTTTTAACAGATAGCCGTGCGCGCCGGCCTGCACAGCATGAATAATACGTTCATCGTTGTCAAACGCGGTGAACACAATTATACGTGGCAAAGTAGCATTTAGCGTACGGATACGACGAATAGTTTCTACACCATCTAGCAGGGGCATCTCTAAGTCGAGCAGCAGAACGTCAGGAGACAATGTTGTCACAAGTCCCACGGCCTCTTCGCCATTGATAGCTTCGGCAACCACTTCGAAGTCTGGCTGCGTCTCTAAAACCGCACGTAGCCCCTCGCGCACAATAGGATGGTCGTCTGCCAGCACGATACGAACCGTCATACAGTATCCCTCCGTTGAAAGGGAATAGAGACAATCACCGATGTTCCAGAGCCGGGACTGCTCTGAATGCAGAGACTCCCACCGAGCAGCTTTACGCGTTCGCTCATACCAAGCAATCCAAACTGACCTCCATTTTGTGATACCGCCTCGGGGTCGAAGCCACGTCCATTGTCAGTAATGGTTAAGGTGATACCGGTACACTTGTTGCCTTCGTCAGCCTCATCATCACAATAACGCAATACAATCTCGACGTGCTGAGCCTCAGCATGCTTATGGATATTGGTCAAAGCCTCCTGCACGACACGGTATAAACCTGCCTCGATACGTGCGGGCAGGGCTGGAAATTGTGGCGTATATGTGTAGGTTATGTTCAGGTCGGTGTTCTTGACCAGGAGGGCGAGGGCCTCTGGCAGGGCGTGTTCCTGTAAGGGGGCAGCCCGCAGATCCATGACGGAACGGCGAGCCTCATCGAGATTAGCACGCGCAAGCGAGAGGGCGCGCTGTACCGCTTCGTTGGCACGCTGTGGACGGGTTTCCGCAAGCGCATCGGCGGCTTCGAGTTGTAGCGTGATGGCAGCTAGTCCCTGTGCAAGTGTATCGTGAATATCACGCGCCAAGCGGTTCCGTTCCTCTATCGTCGCCAGACGTGTGGCTACCCGTGTCGCGTCAGAGGACAAGCGCGCACGCTGCATCGCCAGCCCGATCTGATCGCTGATGATGTGTAACAGTTGCAGTTCTTGTGGATGTAGCTCACGCCAATCCTCGCTTGCAACGTTTAACACGCCGAGGGGCGTATTCCCCGCATAAATGGGCACGCTGGCATGAAAGCGTAGACCGAGTGACGATGGGTCGCTATCACGTTCCGCGTTCTTGAGGCGGCTACAGCGCAACACGTCAATATTGGCCGCTCCCTCCAATGCGCCATTGAGGAAGGTATCGAGGCACAAACAACTACCAGACATGCGCTCGGGATGATGCGCGAGATAAGGTGGAAGCGATTGGGAGGCCGCGAGATAGGGAGTATTTTGTTCGTTGAGCAGCCAGACCCAGCCCGTTTGCAGATGCAGTAACTCAGTGACCCGCGCCAGTATCTCCTGCAACGCCTCGCGTACATCGACCTGATGATTGAGATAGCCCGCGATAGCATAGAGCACCGCAAGGTCTGGATTCCCCTGTAGTAGTGTTGTGGTTTCCTGCTGTACAGGTTCATTCTGTGTTGCCGTGTTTCGCTGTGTATCACTCATATTATTAAATATAGCACACATATGTACAGGTTGTTCGCAACACTACACAACGTGCAGTTTTACCCATGAGCCTACATCCATCTGATGGTTATAAATAATTGGATGTTCCCGTCCCGTTGGTTCATCGAACATTCTGAACGCATTCTCCATCATTGCCTCATCCAGGTCGTCTCTCTCTTTTGTCCCCCTATTTCTTTGTCGTCTTCGTAGTATTTCGTCCTTAGAAGTGTTTATGTATATGAGTTGATGAGTGGCCGCTAAGCTGTCTGCTATTGCTCTAGCATTTTCTCTTTCGTGAAATGGAAGATTAGCGCAGTCAAAAATGACCGTTTTCCCTTCTTGAAGATACTCCCTTATTTGTCCGTAAGCTTCTAAATATGCTATGTCCCAGTCGTCTTGTGTAGGATGTCCTTCCCGCCACATATCCGCTTCATCCATGATCCGATCTACTGAGACAACCTGCATGCCTAACCGTCGCACTAGCTCTCTTTGTAATGTGGTCTTCCCTGAAAAAGGTAAACCGCACAATATATACAGCTTTCCTCCATTTTGCATAAGTACGTCCTCTTGAAATGCTTACAAACTATTATTTCTCTCTGATACAAAACGGTCTGCGGAGAATGGTTTCCATAAGGGCGGAACTGTGCCCATTGTAACCATTTCGGCAACGCCCTGTCCTGTGATTGCGCTAAGTATCACGCCAACGCTGTTGTGCCCTGCCGCGAGGATGACGTTTTCCCAAGGTTGAAGAAAGCTTACAATTGGATGGCTGTCGGGCGTGTGGGGACGTAGACCGGCCCATGTCGCCTGTATCTTCCTTTCATTTAGAGCAGGTACAAGGCCCATCGCGGTCTGGTACAACCATGACGTTCCCTGTTCTGTTACCGCAGCGTTAAAGCCTCGATCGTCTTTGGTGGCTCCCACGAGCAGCAGGTTCCCGCGTGGGATGAGATACCCAGCATTGCCAAAGATAATATGCCGGAGCTGTGGCGAGGGTTGAGGTAAGGAGAGGAGTTGACCGTGCAGGGGCTGAATGGGTAGTGACACGTTTAACAAGGCTGCACACTGCGCCGCCCATGCACCTGAAGCGAGGATGATACGACTACAGGAAATCGTCTCGCCCTGCGTTGTACGGACGCCAGTTACTCTCATGTTGTCGGTGAGCAATCCGCTCACCTCTTGCCCCTCGTAGATGTTCGCTCCCATTTGTCCGGCTGCGTGCGCGAAGGCTTGCACAACAGACGACGCCTGGACTTGTGACTCTTCGGGGGCGTAGACAGCGGCACATACATCGGGGGCAAGCAGTGGTTCGCGTTGACGCGCTTCCTCAGCATTGAGCCAGTACAGTTGGAGGCCAAGCGGCTGCCAGCTGTGCATTCTTTTTTGCAGGCGCGCCACGAGCTTCCGGTCACGCACAACACGCAAGGCTCCTGTGCGCTCGTAACTCATCCTGATACCATTGTGTTCCTCTAGCTCGGGTAGCAGGGCAAGCAGGGAGGCGAAGCCAGCAAGCACTAGATCAGCAAAGGGACCAGGACCCGAAAGAGGGCCAAGTGGGGCAAGGAGACCAGCTGCTGCGCCCGAAGCTTGTCCGCCAAGCCTATCCCGCTCCAGGAGCACGACATCGACATGCTGCTTACGTAAATAATAGGCGATGGCGCAACCAATGATGCCCCCGCCAATAATAACGACATCCGTTGTTGTCTTCATGTGTGTTTCCAGGATACATCAACAATCTACCATGTACATCCCTATCTTCTCACAGAAGGACTTCCCTGTCACCTGTCTTTCTCGCTTTAATTCTTACACCGATGCCTGTAGATGTAATAGAATGAGAGCTATAAGGGTTTCACATACATCAAGAGTTCGTTACAAGAAGGAGCAAACATGGTTGCATTATCCATCATGATAGAGGGACAGGACGGACTGACATGGCCGCGTTGGAAACGGCTGGTTGCCGAAGTCGAGTCGCTGGGGTTCGCTGGGGTCTTCCGTTCCGACCATTTCACCAATGCTAATCCGCCGGACAAGGATTCGCTGGAAATGATTGTTTCGCTGGCCTATCTCGCGGACCACACAGAGCGTATCCACTTTGGACCACTGGTCGCGCCGATCTCGTTTCGTCATCCAACGCTGTTAGTGCGTCAGGCTGCTGCGCTGGATGACTTAAGCAATGGTCGCATGATCCTGGGTCTTGGCGCAGGCTGGCAGGAGCGCGAACATACGCTGTTCGGCCACGAACTGGGCGACATTCCAACACGCATGGCCCGTTTCGAGGAGAGCCTGGAAGTTGTCACGCGCCTATTGAATAGCGATGAACCTGTGACATTCGAGGGTAAGTTTTTTCAGCTGCGTGGTGCTACACTATTGCCGCGACCACAGCGTAAGGGTGGGCCGCAGATACTGATTGGTGGCAATGGCGTCAAACGGACGCTTCCGCTTGTGGCGCGTTATGCCAGCATCTGGAATGGCGTCTTCCTCAGTCCCGAGGCATTCAAGGAACATAGTACAATTCTTGACGGCTTGTTACAGCAAGCCGGACGCAAACCGGGCGATGTGAAGCGCACAATGATGCACTCGGCAACATTTGGAAGTGACAGCATGCCAGCGCCGGATGTGCTCATTTCGACTATCAAGGCATACGAGGAGGCTGGAGCGGAGGAGTTGATGCTGCAGTGGTTTGATACGGAGAACATTGACGGGTTACGTAGATTCGCGGAGCATGTGTTGCATAAGGTGTGATTGGTGATGAGAAGAGAGAGATAGGCAATGAATTGCGCGACGGCGGACGCGATAAATCTGGTCCCTACGAACCCCGAGTTTCGTAGGGACCAGATTTATCGCGTATACATTTTATAATACTGTTGCTGGGACTACGGCTTTTACTGAGGGCAGCTGGACGTTGGGCAAGGTGGAGGGCGTGACCTGGACGATTTTGATTTGGTGGGTATCGCTTGGAATGGTGTCGCTGTAGGAGACATGTGTGACAACACTCTTCGGTTCGATGCCGGGCTGCTGGGCTAGATAGGTGCGTGCATCCTTCTCTTTTGTGCCCTTGATATGGTTTTGGAGAGCGTTTAGTTGTTGTGAGTTCAGCGAGTACTCCACGACGCCACCTACCGGAATCTGCATCGTGACATTCCCATTTGGGTCGACGCTTTGTATCGCTGGCTGACCAATCTGGGTTGACGAGTTTGCCAAGACATAGCCAGTGCCGTACTGCTGTTGTGCCTGTTGGGTCAATAGTACACGCGCCAGACTCTGGACCTCAGATGTCTTAAAGTACTCGACGGCTCCCTGTTCGCGCATCGTCACCGTTACCGTATCGCTGACCGAACCAACATCGGGCGTTGGTACTGGTTCGCCATCGGTATATACGATATTGCCCACAACCGTTGCGTTGGCGGCCTGCGCCTTGCTCCTCAAGTCGCTGCGCACCTGTGCCCGTAGCGATTGACTTAGATCGACTGCTAATGGGTTGACATCAGAAAAGGCGACGACACGTTTGCAATCGAAGATACCCAGAATACACTGCTTACCCGTTGTGGCACTTGTTCTACTGCCTGACTGGGTACTGCTCAAGACGTAGGCCGGGACAGAGGATGAGCCAGTATCAGTGCTATGGAGGCTAGGCTTCGCGTTTATGGTAAGAACCTTTGCTATAGTATGAACCTGCGGGCTGAACGAGACCGTTGCCGTAATCGCCCCCAGAAAAGCATAGTAGCCAACCAGACTTATAATCACAAGCACAGCCACAATGAGAAAGGAAATGAACGCGAAGACCGAGCCTTTTCTACGCCTTGTTGCCGCTGGTTTTGGAGTGTGTACTCCCGTCGCAGA
>CAXTCR010000059.1:0-17549 GCA_964242555.1 uncultured Ktedonobacteraceae bacterium | reverse complement strand
AACAGTGTGACAGAACTGCCGAGATTAGAAATCGTCTGACCAACCCAATATTTCCAAAAATCACTGCTTAATGGACGCTTTGTAGCTGCAATTCCTGTAGAATTACTACTCATATCGGCCTCCTACTTATGCTTCACTCTCTTCATTTGGAGGTTGTTGATTGTCATGTTGCAGGTATGACGGTGCTAGAAACATTGCTGTATAGAAGCCATATACCTTTCCATCAGGATCGGATGGTTCCTGTATAAGTTCGTCGATAATCGCTGATATGCGCTTACTGTACTCTTTGGCACGCTCTATTGGTAAGCGAGCGTGCGGAAACGCATTCATACAACGCCCCTCTGGAAATGCTGCCTCTCGTTCATCGTCTGCTTCCTCGGTAAGCGTCGCAGCCATTTCGTCTTTCACTGTAGCATGTATATCGAGTGCAGAGGATGCATTGTCGCTTACCTCCGAAGGAAAATCATAGACAAAGATACGCGCCGTACGCGTGTAGTATTTCGCAACAATGCCATGCACAAGACGACGTGCAATGATTTGCACAAGACCCGCAGCTTCGAGCACCTGTAGATGATGCCCAATTGTTCCAGGAGCAATTCCTAGTTTGTCCGCAATTTGCTTCGCTGTGGCAGGTTGCAGTTGAACGATGCCTAGAATACGCGAACGCGTTGTATCACCAAGCACCTTAAATTGCTGCACAGTGTTGACTATGAGTCTAGCCGGAAGTTCGGGCATTACTACAGGTACGTCCTCTGGTAATACCTCGTTGGTGTCTTTATCTATCATATGCTTCTCTTACCGTACTATAGTCATGAGACGTACTGTAAAAACAGTACGTGCTACAAATATAGCACGATGAAATGAAAATAGCAAGTTATTCCCCTTCTGGAAAAACGTGGGTAAAATAGAATAAGGAGTTATTCCCCTTTTGAGAAGAAAACATGTTTTCAAGCGAACAAGGAAAAGGAGATTTCTATGACAGAATATGATGTCATACTTAAAAATGTTCCCGCAATGAAAGTGGCTAAAACAGGTGCTACTGCTCAAGATATGGAGGGACTTGGACAAACTTTGAATCGTCTCTTCGACACCGTGCTTGAGTATATGCAGCAACACCGTGTAACTCCACTCGGTCCTGCTATCACGCTCTACCTCTCTATGTCTGAGGATGATATTCGGGTTGAGGCGTGTATGCCCTTTCACGATACACTTGAGGGTGGTGAGCAGGTGAAGGTCGAGGAGTTACCTGCTGTCGAAACAATGGTTACTACACTTCATCATGGTAGTTTTAGCAAGCTGAATGAAGCGTATGGTGTTCTCCTACAATGGATTGAGGCAAATGGCTATCGCATTATAGGTCCCAACCGGGAACTGAATCTGGTATATGAGCGTGGTGGCGACGAGTCGAAATTCGTGACGGAGATACAGTTCCCTGTTGAGAAAGTATAACTTTACTTCCCAGTAACCACACTTTCCACACTGGACCAGTAGCGCGAAAAGCGGCGCAAGTCGCGTACACGCTCTACTGGTGCAAACGCTTCGATAGGATATTCTTGCACCGGTGTAGATTTCCTGAGTTTCTGAATATACTCTTTTAAGCGCGGGTCAGCGGCAGGTGTTGTAGCGATAGTTTGATACTCTTGTTCTTTGGTAAGCGACAAAAGGATGTCAACGGGTGAGCCTCGATAGATGTGTATGTTTGGTATCTCTAATAGGCACTCGTAGATGAATGCAAGACGTTTGATGCTCCAGCCTGCGGCTTCTATCGCTGCATCATCAAAAATGAATACTCTCGGTGCCTCGGGATGTGCAGCAAGTGCGGAACCTTGTGGATCGAGGCTTTCTTCATGTAGCCATACTAGAGCGTTTTGTGAGACAGATGAGGGCAAGGTGTTGCCGGAAGTATCCGATGCGTCACGACCACTGCTGAGATGGCGTGTAAGTTCTGTCTGACTGGGACTCAATGGCTCGACGTTTGACGCGTTGCCCGGAAAGATACGGGCAGCAACATCCTCATAGCTGCCTTCGAAGGGGCAACCTCCGTTTGCCAAAGGACACCTATTGCAGTAGACATTGTCGGTGAAACGTGCAAGGTTCTCGCGATTAAAAAAATAGGGCTTAGAGGCAAAGGTTGACGCGACCCACTGCCACGAAAGGTTGTTGCTTGCCGGGTCGCCGTCGAGCAGGTGTTGGAGAAACCAGTACGCACCAGCTTGCCAGCGCGTGCGTCGATGGTGCACGACATAAGCAGCGGTCCACATACGCGCATGATTATGGAGATAACCGATTGTCTTGAGGTCATGTGCGAAAGAGTCAATACACACAGCACCGGTCGTACCTTGCTCGATATCGTCAGGTAGGTGCTCTTTGTAATGTGACACGCCGGTCTTATTTGGTTCGATGTCCTGCCAGATGTCGTTGCCCAAACGAGCATAGACGCGCTGAAAATAATCACGCCAAGCGAGTTCCTGGAGCAGTTTCGCTGCCTTCTGTCTTGATGTGCGTTGTAGGATGCGCTCTCGAACCATTGCCAGAGAGATAACTCCATGCCGCAAATAAGGAGAAAGACGTGTTACTGAGCCACTCAACATATTGCGCGTGGCCCCATAGCTATCCGGTTGTATTCGCTCGATAAGGGCTTCGGCAGCACGCCGCCCTCCATGTATAGGGCTAAGAGACGGACCATGCTGTGCGGCCTGTGGAAACTGTGCTTGTAAATACTGTGCTAGTGCATCGCGGTCTGCGAATGCTGTCCGTAACTGCATCATGTATGCTCTCGTTGCTTCTAGGCGTTCAACTCATATTTTGCGTTGTGAGTCCGCTCCGACGTTGCCAATAATCGTTCAAGATGATGTGATAGTGCCCTTCCAGGTGCGTACGGAGCGTTGCTTCATCGACCCAGTACGGGTGGCCTTCTATACTACTTCTCAATTCACCACCTATAACCTCGGCAGTATGCACGATTGTGACCGTACTCATGGACGAAAGTCCTTCCGAGGGGTTCGTGTGGCAGCCGATGATGTTCCCAATGCGCAAGTCTAGCCCAGTCTCTTCCTTGCCCTCACGCCGCGCCGCATCCTCCGAGCGTTCATGCCAGCGCATAAAACCACCTGGAAAAACGAGCGGTCCCTCTGGTCGCTCCAGGATAAGGTACTGTCCATCTTTCTCTATTATGATGCAGACACAGGCCAAAGGGGGTAAGTTGCCACCGAGCAGCAGATTAAGTAGATTAAAGGAGATGCTGACACCATACTTCAGGAGGTTATAGAACATGAGTTTTCCTTCCACCACTGCCAGTACGTAACATTCTTATTGCTTAAAGTATACTCTACTACGAGAACAAAACGCTGTAGGGTTATCTAACTCTACGTATGGAGTGGTAAAATAAATATCGCTTTTCTCCACAACATATCGTGGAGAAAAGCGATGTTTTTATACATGTGTAGACAGTCTACTAATGAGATTAGTAGCGGTCGTTGTTGTAGTTCGAGCGGCGATCTCTATTTTGATAACCACCGCGAGCCGGACGCTCACGAGCCTCATTGACTGTAATGGTTCTGTTGCCTAAGACAGTGCCATTCAGATGTTGAATAGCGCGCTGTGCATCATCGTCTGACTGCATCTCGACAAAGCCGAAGCCTTTGCTGCGTCCAGTCTCGCGATCAATGATGATGCTAGCATTTGCGACTGCGCCAGCCTGCTCAAACAGGTTGATCAAATCTTGTTCAGTTGTTGAATAGGGGAGGCCCCCAACGTAAAGTCTCATGTGTTATTGCTCCTGTAGACATGCCTCTTGACGCTCGTAGAAACCATTTCTCACAGAAGCAATTCAATTCGGGATCATGTCTGTCATACTATAGATAACAGGGAGATGTCTTAATCTATTCCAAGTACAGGACAACTCTCATATGAAAAATGAGGAAGAGTCGCCTACGTGCTACAATGAATTGTATGAGTACGTCCCCATCGAAAAGAAAACATATTGTTAAAGTACCCCATTGTATGCTATGAATTACTAGAGAACACGGCAGTTATTGAGGGGAGAACGTTTGCAATAGAGGAGTAGATGAAGAAAGAAGAGGTTTGAGGATGTACGAGAAGGCTCATCATCCCTGCGATGAGCTACTGCGGCAGTGGGGCATCAAGCGTGACTTGGCACAGTACTATTTCACTGCCTTGCTGCGGCTCTCGCCCGATGATCCCAATAGAGAAGAGAAAGGTCGAGAGATAAGTGAGAAGCTATTTTTCGCACGCATTGCTTTACGGCAAGTGGCAGATCAACTGCAAAGTTGTCAACAAGAACATTCCTAGCATAAAAAGCGCCATGTACTTTGTGCACATGGCGCTTTTTATGCTAGGAATGTTCTTAGCGGCCGCTCTTACTTGCGGCTTGGATACGGCGAATAACGGCGTCGATAGTGACGGCGAGTAGTAGGACGGCGCCTTCGACGATTTGGCGTACGTCAGCCGTCTGGTTCAGCAATGCAAGACCGTTTTCGAGACTACCAATGATCAGCGTGCCCAGCACAATGGCCCAGACAGACCCTTTTCCACCAAAGAGACTTATGCCTCCAATAACAGCAGCCCCAATAGCATCGAGCAGGAGTGTTGAGCTAACTGCACTGGCTACAGCATTACCATAGGAGGCTGCAAGTACGCCACCAACCGCTGCAAGGGCAGAGCAAAGTGCAAAGACCGACATGCGAATGAGTGTTACATTGATACCAGCACGCCGAGCCGCCTCTGCGTTTCCACCTACAGCATAGATGTGACGACCATAGCTAGTTCTTGTGAGAACCAACCAGAAGAGCAGTATCAAACCAAACAGGATTGCGACGGTATTTGGAACGCCGAGATAGACGCCCGGAGTTGGTGATGGTGTGTTTTCGAGGATGGCGACCACAACTTCAACGACGACTGCCACAATACCTATTTGTAGCAGCAACTGGGTCAGTGACTTCGTTCGTAAGCCCGCACGTTGACGCTGTACTCGTTCCCAAATAAGAGACGCAGCGTAGAGTATGACTGCCAGCGTGGGCAGACCAACGCCAAGAAAGTCGGGTAAGAAACTACGAGCACTACCAGCAATCGAGAGGATAAAGGGGTTGGCGATAATCAGCGTTGCTTGTCCTGCAAGCAGGGTGAGGAGAAGTCCAGAATAGGCGATAGATGCTGCAAGGGTGACAATAAAAGAGGGAATGCGAAGTACCGCGATAAAGAAGCCATTAAACGCTCCCACTAGGCCACCAGCTATAATTGCTGCCACGATAGCTAGAAGGGCAGGCACATGATATCGCTCAGAAAGTACACCCATAATGACAGCGCAAAATGTACTGACGGCTGCAACAGAGAGATCAATTTCACCGAGTAACAGCACAAATGTGACAGCAAGTGCTGCAATACCAATACTGATTGCCTCTTGTAACAGGTTCGAGATATTGACGGGAGTAAAGAAGAGACCGTGGCTGGCAACTTCAAAAAAAAGCGCGATAACAACAAGTGTAAGCAGAACAGGAATAAAGCCAAGATCGCCGCGCAACAACTGCCCGATCGTGCGTTTTTGTGTATATGAAGGTGCTTCTACAGTTGAAGCAGCAACAGCAACACTATCAGGTGTAGGATTTTGATTGATAATCTCACTCATTACTTATTTTGCTCCTTCAGCACCATCGGATGTATCGGTCTGCAACAATTCGCCAAATTCGGCGCCGGTAATTGCGGCTACTACTCTTTCTGGCTTCGTTGTTTTCACGTCAAATGTAGCGACGCGTCTGCCAAGCCGCATGACGACGATGCGATCAACAACCTCAAATACGTCCGCAAGGTTGTGCGAGATAACAACAACCGCGAGGCCCTGCTGACGCAGACGTAGTATCAGATTGAGTACCTGTCGAGTTTGGGCGACGCCAAGTGCGGCGGTTGGCTCATCGAGGAGAATAAGCTTTGCGTTGCGCAAAATTGTTTTTGCCACGGCAATTGATTGACGCTGTCCACCTGAAAGTGCCGCAACAGTTGCACGTATTGAGGGAATTTTGACATCGAGTGTGCGAAGGACGTTGAGGCCCTGTCGCTCCATCTCAATTTCAGTAAGAACTCCTGCTGAAGTTTTCTCACGACCCAGGAAGAGATTAGAGACGACATCCAAGTTATCACAGAGCGCGAGGTCCTGGTACACTGTTTCGATACCAATACTCGTTGCAACCTGTGGACTTGTAATCTTGACGGGCTGTCCTCCAACAAATACTTCGCCATCGTCAGCTGGCCCGACACCAGCAATCGTTTTGATTAGTGTCGATTTACCCGCACCGTTATCACCGACAAGTCCAACGACCTCGCCGTCATAGACTTCAAAATCCACATCGGTGAGTGCGCGTACGGCTCCAAAGCTCTTATTGATGCCGCGCATAAGTAGACGGGGTTGCTCGGTTGGTGGGCGTCCAGGAACTGTCCGTTGTCCGCCACCAACGGAAGGGTTAATGCTTTCTGCCATGAGTCCCTCCGAATGAATGTATTGCTGTGTAAAGGAGTGCCAGTGTAAAAATGAGGATGGAATACGTGCAGTATACCATCCTCTAAGGTTAAGAACAAGTAGAATAGTATTTGTTTTTAGGTAGAACAAACACTCTCTGTCGATTAGCAGACGCCGGCTGTGCCAGCTGGCAGACCAGCGCAGACATCCGACTTCGTCACGAAGTTATCGGCGATAACCGTCGAGGCGATGTTGCTCTTGTCCACGGCAACTGGAGTCTCGAGGATCGAAGGAATGGCTGTTCCGTCCTGCGTTTTCACCGTTGCGCCGTTGGTCAAGGACGCTGTATCTTGACCAGCATTGAGGGCCTTGACGAGATTGACTGTGGCATTAACCTCTTTGGTGATTGCTTTGTACACGGTCATGGACTGATCACCTGCGAGAATGTTGTGAATACCCGCAACTGTTGCGTCCTGCCCTGTGACAAGCACCTTACCATTGAGCTGCTTGGTCTTGAGGGCGGCGATAACGGAGTTTGCCATACCATCGT
Organism: uncultured Ktedonobacteraceae bacterium; assembly: GCA_964242555.1. Lineage (GTDB taxonomy): Bacteria > Chloroflexota > Ktedonobacteria > Ktedonobacterales > Ktedonobacteraceae > JBBQVS01. The sequence continues at coordinate 10,530 of CAXTCR010000059.1, read as the reverse complement.
TTGCTACATATGCGACACCGACCTTGTTCTGGTTGGCGGTAAGGGCGGCATCCATTTCGACGCGTGCCTGATCGTTGTCCCACTTAGGCGTGAACTGATCATACACCTTCTTAAGAGAACCATTGTCAAGGAGTGGCTTGAGAGCACCGGCAGCACCCTGATTGAACAATAGGGCGTTGTTGTCGGTCTGTGAACCATTGATCATGACAAGGTTGTTGCTTTCCTTGGTGTAGTCCTTGTAGTGATCAACAATGTACTGACCCTGAAGCTGTCCAACCTTCACGTTGTCGAACGAGACATAGTAGTTGAGGTCTTTAGACTGGATCAAGCGGTCATACGCGATAACCGGTACATTCTTGGCTTTTGCCTGAGTAACAATAGCAGCAGCTGCGGCACTATCGGCAGCACCTACAACCAGGATACAGTCACCCTTTGTCAGGTCTGCTTGAGCCTGTGTCTGTTGCGTGTTGGGATCACCACCAGCATTGTTGTAGTCGATAGTCGCGCCAGAGATGGCACTCTGGATACCCTGAGTCAAAAGGGGCTTGTCTTTACTATCCCAGCGAGCAGAGGATGCCGTCTCTGGCAGGAGAATACCAATTTTTGTACAGCCCTGGCCTGGTTTGCCAGAAGCTGTGCTCGTGCTGCTACCACCGCCAGTTGAACCACCAGAGCTGCCGCTATTACCACAGGCGGCAAGCAGAATGGAGATAAGGATAACTCCGGCTAGCGCGCTCAAGCGCTTGTAGCTAAATAGTTTCATCGTTGAATTTGTCCTTCCGGTTTTGCCGTGCTCCGGCAAACTACGTGTCAAGCTGTAACGCCGTGTTACAGTGTGTCGATATACAACTTCGTTCACTTCTCTCTTTTCTATGTGAGCTTTGTCGATACCTACTCCTTTCCGACATGGAACAACGGTACCTGCGCTCCCTAGACCGCTGTCAGAACGCGTCCGCCTTCTACTTCAGTAGTTGCGGCCTCTTCGCGCGCGACTAGCACGCGCTCCCATGCCTTGAAAAATGGATAATATAGAACTGCGGAGACAGCGAGATCAAAGAACTGCAAAATGCTGCCCCTGATATCGCCTCCTGTTGCCAGGAAGCCGCTGACGCCGAGGGGAACGGTAAAGGGTTGGATGACGACCGGTACATGTACCCAATTGAGGGTAAACACGATGTAGTTGATCGTGACGATCAGCACTGGTACACATACAAACGGAATCATCATGATCGGATTGAGCACCATTGGGACGCCAAAGGTGACGGGTTCGTTGATGTTGAAGATCGCCGGACCCAGCGCGACTTTGCCAACCGTGCGCAACTGTGTTGAGCGTGAGCGTAACATATATATCACCAGGGGCCATGTCGCACCAGAGCCGCCGAGATGAGCAAAGATATGAAAGAATGGTTCAGTAACTATGCCATGTCCGCCACTCGCATTTGCCGCAAGGGTGGTGAACCAGAACGGAGCCGCGATAGCTGTCACGACATTCATGCCGTGAATACCAACCGACCAGAGCAGCATCATCAAGATAATTTCTAATAAGGCGGCTGGATAGCTATCCTGCACCACAACTAACGGCTGGAACAGGTTCATTAGTAACTTTGGCAGTGTCAATTGCCCAATAACTGCTTTATGTGTTGTTGTATCTATTGTTGTGTACGTGTGTGAACTGATAAACCATTCGAGTGCCCAGACTGCTGTAAGCAACAAGAGCGTTGGCACTAGAGCCTCGAATGCACGTTTGACATTTGGAGGTACCGTCTTAGGTAAGTTTATGGTGAAGCGAGAACCACGGAAGCGGCGCATAACTTCGGTCGCAAGAATACCCATCAGGATGCCGACCAGCAGTCCCTGCCCGCCAAGATATGGCAAAATCTCGCCAAGTGGCATCGTTGTTAAATCGCGAACGGGCATACTTGCCACTAGAAAAAGGACCATTGCCACGATACCAGGTTGTACTGGTTCTGTGCGACGGTACTGCGCCAGACTGTACGCAACTCCGAAAGATAGAAATAGTGCCATCAGTCCGAACGAAAGCTGAAATGGTACGAGAATTGCATTCGTGTACGGTTTCAAGAATGTCTGCAATGCTGGAATGGGCGGGTTAGCAAGTACCAGAAATAGGCTACCAGCGATAATCAGCGGGAGTGTAAAGATAATAAAGGCATCGCGGATAGCTTGCAAATAAATATTGCTTGCAAGTATACCAAGTGGTGGCACAAGATAGCGTTCAAAAAGAGCGCTTGTGCGTTCGATAACGCTTGTTTTGCTTTGTTCTTCCTGGAACGAATTGCTCACGTTGCCGTTTTCCCTTTTCGGGCTGTTGCCAACAGGTGTTGTACCTGTTCAAGCACTGCCTGACCATTCATCGTTGCATAGTGAAAAGGTTCGATCATAGCGACTGGCTTATCTACCGAGGTCGCTAGACCTTCAATACTTTTGCGTAGGTGCCGAATCTGCGGCGCGATCAGTACGACATCACATGTGTCAACTCTCGCTGCATACTCACCCGCACTAAGCGCTTCAACAGTAAGCTCGATCTTACTCGTATGCGCTGCGGTAAGCATACTTTCTACCAGTAAGCTGGTAGACATACCCCAACTACAGACAATCAATACGCGGATCATGGCACCTCGTTCTATCATTGTGTACTTCGCTGTGTGTTCGTCCTGATGCCATGTAACACACTACACAGAATAGCAGTTTCGTCGGGTCTATATAGAGACATTGCAAGAACCATGCCAATTAGTGTGTAGCACACATAGCACACTACGCAATCTCGTCGCCCAGAAAGATATCGACCTGTCTCAGTATTCCAACAATATTGTACGCCTCCTCATCTGGCAGGGGACGAGCCACCTGCGAACTCAATATTTGCAGGGCATGACGGCAAATGCTGAGTTCTCGCGGAAATTGCCCCTCCACTTGCACACGTACCCTGTCACTCACAAGCATACTTTTATACCCATTGCCTCGCTCAAGCACACAGGCTATGTGTAGAATCAAGCCCGCCAGTACCTCGATTTCAAATGTTTCGCCAACCTCGACCTCGATCAACTCGATCATGCGCTCAATAAGGGGCACCGCCCTTGTGGGATTGAGGAACAGCAGACGCTGGTTCAGCGTGTAGGTGATCTCGCGTATGATATCGGTGCGATGTGTAAAGACTGGTGTTGCCACCTTCGGCAATACTGAACGCTGCAGCAGGGCAGGATCTATCAATGTGCCGCCTAGCAACGTGCGTAGTCGTGCAATACCATCGCCAAACAGCAGTTCGGTGAGCGAGAGGAAAGGATAGCTTTCCAGGTGAAGATTAATGGTGCCGACAACAGCAACAATCTGACGGTTGCCTACTATACGTTGTATCTCCTCTTCGGTTTTGCCCGATAGGTTGATGTCCATACACAGGATCTCTATCTGCTGCCGGCGCAGATCAGGAAGGCGCTCCTCTATAAGTTCTGCTAGTTTTGTCGCGCTGCCAAAGCCTGTGAGACACACCGAAAGGATGACACGCGAAGCAGGTAGTGTATCCGTCGTCGCTTCAGGAAAGGTATAGGAAGTCTCGGAAGGCACCACCTCTGACGCTGGTTGTGTGAGACTGGCAACCAACTGGTCGAGCGTGCTATATTTGGCACGCTGTCCCCTACGTACCGCCTCAACAACAAGAGGTGTACTAACATCAGCAAGTGCACGAATATGTACTCCTGTACGCTGAGCAACCAATTCGCCAAGCGAGAGCAGCGAAGCGAAATCGACCAGTAAAAGCACACCACTTCCTGCATCCGCCAATGTCACCTGTTGTGCAACCAGTGTAACAATCTCTTCGGGCGATTGTTCCAGTGTAAGTTCAACGAAGAAGACGGAGTTTACACCAACAAGCGTATTCGCAAGCTCGGCTAATCCTTGCGCAACTCCACGCCCATGCGCCGCAATTACCACACCTATCGCAGCTTCCTCGTTGCTCAAAAGCGCATCCGCGTTCGCCAGTAGCACGGTTAACACGTCCGTCTCGCTTTCCGGCAGTGAGATGCCCAGCAATGAGCGAGCGCGCAGCAGGGCAACGTGCGCAACCTCATACTCTATTGGATAGGTGTGACGCATAGCTTGCAATGCAGGCATAACAAGTGCATGCCCCTGTGCAATATGTTCGAGCGCACTCATCAAATGCAATGTCAGTACGAGCACCAGCTTCTCAGGGAATGTACGCCCTAACTGCTCCTCTGCATACTGAATAATGGTGTGGCTCACTGTCATGATGTGCTCATTGACAAGGTGCGTGACGGCTTCATGCTGCTCTTGATGAGGCATGTTGAGTGTATCAGCAAAGCGCTGGAAATAGTGTTGAATGTCAAGATGTAACAGGGCATTTATCTCTTGCTCTGAGAGACCACCATTGCGCAACGCGTTAAGATCGCTGCTGATAGTATCATAGAGGTCGTGAGCCGACTCAGGAATGCGCTCAAGGCTTAGTCCTGTTGGCGTAAAGCTATGCGTCGCATCAAGTACAGGAAGCAGTGGTTCCAGCGCTCGGTGCATTTCGACCGTGCGCAGCAAACCTCGTTGTACGTGCTCTGGCAATGTATCTGTGGATACATTCAGTTCAGGCAAGTTTTTCGTCCGATAGTCCAGATAGGCACGGGCGCAGATAAGCTGAACATCGGTACGCAATTGCCCGATATTGCCAGGACAGTTATACAGTAAGAGAGCACGTAAGACCTGTGGCGCGACGTTTATATTGACTCCAATACTAGAACACTCGGTTGTGAAAAAGGCACGAATCATTTCGTAGCGTTCGCCCATCGTGCGCTCTTGTAACCCCGGCAATGCAATCGTCATCGGGATACGCCTGCGAAACGTTGGCAATAAACTCACCGACGGATCCTCTGTCGTTGCGGCTAGCAGGAGCAGTGACGCTTCTCGCTCGTGTGTATCACCCATACGCCGAAAACGCTCGCGGTCCATCAAGTAGAAGAGCATTTCCTGACCCTCTGGTGGTAAGCGATGAACCTCATCTAAGAAGAGTATGCCGCGATGAGCTTGCTCAACCAGCCCCACGCGATCCTGCTCTGCTCCCGTATAGGCGCCGCGTACCACACCAAAGAGATGCGCCATGAGCAACTGGGGATTTCCTGCGTAGTCTGCACAGTTAAAGCTAATGAACGGAGCATTAGCATCCAACGCTTTTTGTTCCAGCGCAAAGGCATGCATCAGACGCGCAAGAGTCGTCTTGCCAACGCCGCTAGGACCGCAGAGCAAGGTATGTAGGCCGCGTGGTGGATAGAGTATGGCCGCTTTTGCTTGCTGAATAGCAACCTTCAATCCCTCATGACTACCAATTAATGTATCGAAACTCGTGATCACAACTCCCATAGGAACCGATGCAGCAATAGTTGTGGGTTTTTGTACGGCTCTTTGATGTGCGGCGGTTGGAGCAGAAGAATCGACCGCGCGCTGTGTCGTCTTATCAGTAAGCGACGCAATAGCTTCTCCGGTGGGGGCTTTAATCGCAAATAGCACAGGTCGACCAGCAAAGCGGTCTATGATGCCTTCCTGTGCTAGTTGGTTCAGGTCGCGACTGGCATTCGTTCGATCTATCGCTGCTTGCTCCGCAACTTCCTCAGCACTAAAACCTGTATGACGACGTAACAACACGGCGCCATTGTGCTGCACTGGTTGTTTTTCAAGGAAGCGCAGTGCTTCCAGAACGCGCTCTTTACGCTGCATGAAACGATCCCTTTCACGGTGGGCCGTGGAGGTTCTCCCACATCATTGTAGTGCCGAATATAGAGGAGGAAAGCTATCAACAGCGCCGGTGATATGACGTGCTACTCTTCTACTAGTATAGAATACTACGTCGTACACCTGTACAATTTCACAATGGAAAACATGATAGAATTGTGTAACAGTGTCTAGTGTTAGAGTTACAATTTAAGACGAAGAGGAGTTCACATTGTGGGTAACATTGCTGATAGTGGAGCAGTACGATACCATACAAGAACAAAGCATTTGTCCAGAGTGTCACGGAAATTAGTAAGTTCTTAATAGCAGGAGAAAACAGAATGACAATGCAATACGGCATCATCGTGCCACAGGGATGGCGCATGGACCTTGTAGGTATCGCTGACCCGGTTGAAGCGTATGAGACAATGACGCGGGTCGCGCAAGAGGCGGAGGCTCTGGATTATAACTCTATCTGGCTTTTTGACCATTTTCACACAGTACCAGTGCCAGCGCAAGAGGTGACGTTTGAATGCTGGACAAGTACTGCCGCGCTTGCACGCGACACAAAGCGGGTACGCATTGGGCAAATGGTAACGTGCAACGGCTATCGCAACCCTGCACTAATGGCAAAAATGGCCTCTACCGTCGATGTGCTCTCGCATGGTCGTCTCGATTTCGGAATAGGTGCTGGCTGGTATGAGCACGAATACCTCGCCTATGGCTATCCCTATCCCGATGCTCCAGAACGTCTGCGCTATCTGCGTGAGGCTGTACAGGTCATACTCGCCATGTGGACACAGGACGAGGCCGTGTACGAGGGCAAATACTATCAGGTGCGTGGCGCGATTAATTCACCTAAAGGAGCACAGAAGCCACACATTCCGCTCTTAATCGGTGGCTCCGGTGAGCAGGTGACGCTCAAACTGGTCGCGCAGTATGGTGATGCCTGCAACATCTCAAATGCAGATATTCCTGTGCTCGAGCGCAAGTTTTCTATCCTGAAAGAGCACTGTCAGGCCGTGGGACGCGACTACAACAGCATCAAGCGCACACTACTCATCAATTGTACAATTGGTGAGACGGAGGAGGAGGCCCTGGAGAAACTGCCCGCCTCATCGCGTGCTCAACTGGATATACTGCGCCTACAATCGCTCTTTGGCACGCCCAAAATGATTCGTGAACGTCTTGCACTGTATGAAGAAGCCGGTGTACAGGAAGTAATCATCTGGTTTGCCGATGCCGCACAACTCCGTTCTGTACGTCTCTTTGCCGAACAATGCATGAGATAAGTTACTGGACAAAGAACACTAACACGTTGACTCACAATACCGTTTTTAGTGTTTTTGTCCAATAATACTTCTCGTGTATACTTCTACAGGTAAAGTGGACAAGCAAGCAAAGTCTTGACAGAGCATTCTTTTATCTTCTATTATATCTTCAATGAGAAATACCCCTTGCATTTCTCTAAAAACAGGGATACTGTATTTCTTATTGAAGGAAAGTATATGCAGACGATCCTTCGAGGCCCTGCTTACTGTGTGTTTGTCTATGGAAAGGAAGGTGACTGCTCGTTTTGTATTGGAATATTTCCATACTTGCTCGTTAGGGTTCTCAAAGTCCGTGTCCTGCAATGCTTTACAGAAGTCCGTAAGGTTTATTTGGAGGTATATTTTACATGGCATCAATCCATGAGAGCAATGTAACCACGAACGGCGTCTTACAATCAGAGCGCGTCGCTGGTGGCATTCTTCCCAAAGTATTGAACTCCTTCGATATGGTTGCTATCTTCGTGGCAATCGTCCTCTTTATAAGTAATTCAGCTGGCGTGGCAGCTGGCGCTGGCCCATCGGCTTACTCGTACTGGATTCTTGGTTTTCTCACCTTCCTCATTCCAGGTGCGATTGTCACCGGTCAACTTGGCCTTATGTTTCCAGGTGAGGGTTCTATTTATGTCTGGACAAGTAAGGCCTTTGGACCGTTTATGGGCTTCTTTGCCGGTTTTTGTGCTTGGTGGCCCGGTGTGCTAGTGATGATTGCTACAGGCGATGCTGTAGTCTCATTGCTTCAGCAATTTAACAGTAGCTGGTTGAGCGACCCATGGCAACAAGGGTTGGTGATTATCCTCGTGATTGCCTTCTCGTTTTTTATCTCTATATTGCGTTTCCGTGTGACACAGAACTTTGTGAACGTGGTGTTCATCGCGTACGGCGGCGCAATTTTGCTCATCGGCATTGCAGGTCTTCTCGCTGTCTTTGGTGGACATGCTGCACCAGTGGACTACTCCCCACACAACTGGACACCAAGCATCGCTACCTACACCTTCTATGGCACCGTAATCCTGGGACTGCTTGGCGTTGAGGTGCCTCTTAACATGGGGGTGGAGATTCAGAACACACGCTCCATTACACGTTACCTCTTGTGGGGCGCGGCAGTCGTCATCATAGCGTACCTAATTGGCACATTTGGTGTGATGACAGCTGTTCCTCTTAAGGATCAGGGTAGTCCAGCGGCTGTTTCTGAGGCGGTTCAGCGCGGCTTTGGCGCGGCAGGTCCATTCCTTGGCGTGGTTGTTAACTTCATCTTCATTGGTTTCTTCCTCTTCAACACTGCTGTATACAACTACTCCTTTGGACGCCTGCTGTTTGTGTCAGGTCTCGATCAGCGTTTGCCAGCGGTGATTAGTAAAGTGAATGCCAACAAGGTGCCATGGGTTGCCATGCTGGTACAAACAATTATCGCAGGCTTCTTCACGGCACTGGCATTCATCATCGTACCTTATGCCATCAAAACGGGTTTCACAGCTGTCAATCTATCGACGGACATTTACTGGATACTTCAGGCGGCTGTAACGGTTATCTGGTGTATCTCAATGGTGATCCTATTTATCGATGTGATCATCATTCGCCGCAAGTATCGCGAGACCTTCTCGCGCATTCAACTTGCGCCCGACTGGGTATTCTACCTCTGTGCAACGGTTGGTGCTATTGCGAGCGCCTTTGGCGTCTTTGTCATCTTCACAGGTCCCTGGACCTCTACTGGCGATGTCAACCTGCAGCAGTGGCAATTTATAATCAGTGGTATTGCTCTCGTCTCACTAGCTGTTGGCGTCGTCATCTTCTTCATCGGCCAGAGTGCGGCACGCAAGAGACAACTCAGCGATGAGGAACTAATTGCTCAGGTAACACAGTAAAAGGACGCGATTACTTCTCAAAAAATTCGAGGCATCCTGCAGGACGCCTCGAATTTTTTGTCAGAAGAACTACATCCTGTACTCATTTTCGGTAGTTTGCCACTTCGCTTCACTTGTCGCAAGAATACTGCCAATAGCCGCGATGAGTAGACACATGATGGTGACACCACCCACAATATAAAACCAGTAGATGTTTGGTATCTGAGGTATCCACGCAATGAATAGTGTGTCGACAATGGCGAGCAAGCAGGCTATTGGTCCAACGATAGAGCAAACTACAAGAATTGGCATTGGAAAGATGCGCTGCCGATGAAAAGCAACCTTGTCCCGGCGATAGAGAATGGCTAAATTAATAAAAAAGAACGCCGTCGAGATAGCCCAGACCAGAGTCGCACCTGCTTCGCTCACGTTATAAACCTCAGTAGCAAGATCGCTTGGCTTGCCTATGTTCACGACATATGGCGCTAGAATGAAAACCAGTAGTGTAAAGACAATTGCGACAACTCCCTGAAACACTATTGCATTTGCAGGAACACGGTACTTATTCAGTTTGCCAACGTTCACTGGTAGACGTTGATCGATACCAGCAACAAGCAGTAGGCGTGCGAACGTGCAGTTGTAAACCACGGGCACCATCAAGAAGAAACAAATAATGCAGATCGCTACAATATTCCCCATCAGTTTGCCGAGTGCCATGTCCACCGTTATGATGAGCGAAAATGGTCCGACAGTTCCCGCTGTTGAGCCTTGTGTCACAAGCAGTGCAAATGTTGCGATTCCGTAGCCGACTAGGACAAGCAATGTTCCCCAGAGCAAATGGCGCTTCACAATTCTTCGACCCGTCGTCGTGTCGGTCCCTGAGCCGACGATTTCTCCCCCCATATTGAGCGGAACTTCAGTGCCAAGGTAGGCTAGCGTAATTAACCCGAAGAGATTGATGTTGCCTGTTGTAGGATTCCACTGAATATTCCAGCCGCGCAGGTCTGCGAAATTCGTCACTGAGTGATGACCTTTTACAAGCCATACCACCGCGGCTACTCCTAAGATAATCACCGCTAGAAAAATAAGCCCGACAGCGACATTAACGATGTTTTGCACTGTGCGCTGTCTCTGGAGTGAGAGTACACACGTAAGGATAAGAACGCCGATAATGCCTAGTCCTTGTTGCCATGGCTCGACAAACCAGTTTGCATTTAATCCTTGCAGGTAGGCCATAACAATATCAGTCCCTGCAACCATTACCAGGACACCCGGAAACCATGCGCAGAAGCCGATGAAAAAGCTCCAGTAACCACCGAGTGTCTTATGGGTCCAATTGTATAGCGAACCTTCATGGGGAAACATATAGCCAAGCTGCGCGGTAGCTACTGCGCATGGAATAAAGAAAGCTACACCTCCAAGAAGCAGATAAGTGAAGGCTGCCGCCCCTCCACTTGCCGCCGTTGCAGCATTCACAATAAAGAAGATTGCCACGAGGTACGTCGTTGTCATGTCAAACGTTCCCATGATAGAGGGCATCGCCTTGACGACATACTCCTCGGATGCGAGTGATGTATCCGTACTGGGTTCCTGTGCCGGTATTCCAATCATGTTATTCGCAACCCCCTTTTCTTCGC
>CAXTCR010000058.1:0-17692 GCA_964242555.1 uncultured Ktedonobacteraceae bacterium | reverse complement strand
GCTGTCAGGCGTAGATTTTCAAGGGCCGCAGCGTGTCGTTCTTCAGAGTAGCTGTCGAGCAGGGTTTCCGATGATAGGCCAGCGCGAACGAGGAGCAGTTTCCAGACGAGGTTCCAGACATCCTGGACGCCGCTGTTGAGGCCACGCCCACCGAAGGGTGACATGAGATGTGCGGCGTCCCCCACGAAGAGCACGCGTCCATGCTTGAAATCCTCTAAGGCACGTTGTTGATACGTGTAGACGCTCTTCCAGACGATTTCGTATGGCCTGTCGCCGACTGTCGCGACGATACGCTTGTGGAGCGAGTCAGGTTCTAGTGCCCCTTGGAGGTCCTCATCTGGCGGTAGTTGATAGTCTATACGGTAAATGTTGTTTGGTTGGGGGTGCAGCAGGGCTGTACGTCCGGGATTGAAGGGCGGATCGAACCAGAACCAGCGCTCACGAGGCGTTTCCAATTGCATGCGTACATCGAGGATAAGAAAATGATGGTTGCGCGATTCGCCGGGGAAGGGCAGTTCTAGTAAGTGGCGCATGGTGCTGCGTGGACCATCGGCGGCAATGACGTACGGAGTGGTTATTTCAATATCGCCGGAAGGAGATGTGACTTTGAGCACAACGTGGCCCTGCTCTTGCCTGATGCCTACGACTTTATGCTGCCAATGTATTTGACAACAATTTGAGGTAGCAAGTGCATCGCACAAGAGATGCTCTAGCATGTTTTGTGGCATATTCACGAAGCGCGGGTAGGGTGTTCCTGGATCGGGTGGTGCGTTGAACGTCTGGTATAACTCGGTCTCGCGAAAGAAGACGCGTCCGCCCGTCAGTCGCATGCCTTGCTCTGCTGCGATGCGACCAACGGGACTCCAGGCGCCAAGAATTTCGAGCGTGTGGCGCTCGGTAAAGATTGCGCGTGAGCCTTCAACTGCTGGTCCTTTGCCGTCATCAAGAACAATGCTCCGTATGCCGTAGTAGGATAGACCGAGGGCGGCGGTGAGTCCAACGGGGCCAGCACCGACGATGACGATTGGCTCCTGCCACTGCTGAGTCGCTCCTAACTCGAACAAATCCCCCATTCTTATGCTCCGTTTCTTCGTTGAAACGTATTACGATACAAGAGAACTCCACAAAGCCTTATCGCGTGTTTCGGTCCAGATGCGTGGACGCGTGCCACTTATTTCATCATACATGCGCTGTGTGTTGAAGGGCAAACAGTGCTTGAAGATGGCCCATGAACCAAATTGGGGTGTCAGAGCGGCCTCGGCAGCGCGATAAGCTTCCGCGATACTTGCCTCGCGAAGCACGGCGTCGCGAACGGTATCGTGTAGAGTACTCAGGTAGGTGCTCGTTTCGTCAATGGCTTTGTCCACATCTTCGCCTCGTACGACGGAGCCGCGACCGGGGACGACGACCTGCGCGTCCAGGGTACGGACCATTTCAAGCGTATAGACCCAATCTTGAATATAGGCATCACCACAGTAGGGAGCGGCGCTTGCCTCGACGAGGTCGCCCGCGAAGAGCACCTGCTCATCGGGCAACCAAACAGCTGTGTCGCCTTCGGTATGGGCGCGTCCTAACCAGAGCAGTTGTACCTCGCGATTACCAAGATCAAGGGTCATCGTATCGTCATACGTGATGTCGGGGTGCGTCAGGCCGGGAATTGACCCGATGTCCAGAAATAGACGGGGGAAGCGACGTGCCTCTGACTCGAAATCTTGTTGTCCGCGTTCGTCGATGAGTAGGCGTGTCCCCTGATGGGCGATGATGTGTTCTGCCCCAATGCCGGATGCGCCCATGACGCGCACGGCATGATAGTGCGTCAATACCAGATAGCGAATGGGCTTGTCGGTAACGCGACGAATATTGGCGACAGTTTCGCGAGCGAGGGCAGGAGTTGCGCGTGCATCGACCACAACGACGCCACGTTCGCCAACGATAAAGCCCGTGTTGGGATCACCGCCTGTGATGAGAGCGTACACACCATCAGCCAACTCTTCAAGCTTTGCTGGCTCTGGTGCGACGACAGGTGTATTTGGATTTTCCAGACCTGAATCAGCCATAATACTCGCCCCTTTTCTATCCAGTTGTTCAGACTTCTCTCTACCCTATCTACAATACATCAAAGTATCAAAATATGCCAGCACGATGTATGCCATAAAATGGAGCTAGAGTTCCTAACGGAGGACAGCAAATAATATGCCGATGATCAGAAGAACCATAATAGCGGCTAAGACCCCCATGTTAAGGAGATTGGTACTGTGACTCCATTCCCGTCCTTGAGCAGGAGTAAGGTGTAGAGGATCGGTAAAGAGTACAGGAAATTGGATCTCTTCTACTTCTGGATAGGACCTGAGTAACGCGAGCAGGTCTCTCTGCATATCGGAAGCAGAGGAGTAGCGTTGTGGAGTCGAGAGCCGTAGCTGCCGCGAAAGAATAGCTTCCATTTCCTGAGAAATAGTAGGATTGAGGCGGCGAGCTGGCGGATAAAAAAAGGAGACGTGTTCAGTTGGAGCATAGCCAGTGACGGCATGGTAAAGTATTGCAGCCACACTATAAAGGTCTGACGAAGTATCCGCATGCCCATGGGCCTGCTCCGGTGCGAAATACCCTGACGTATTCTTGTCCACACTCTGAGTCATTCCGTCGATCGGGAAAAGAGGAAGATGTATGAGTGATACACGCCTTTCTTCATGAATGATAATTGTATCAGGATGAATGAAACCATGCACAAAAAGAGGTTGTTGACGCGAAAAGAAGGAAAGTATATCACAGAGTTTATAACCGTAGTCTGTCACCGTGCGTTCGGATAGGGTACCTCCTTGTTGCCTTAACAAGGAGGTTAGAGTTTCGCCCTCAATATGCTGAAAAACAAGATAGGAAACTTCTTGATCGCTAAATACGTCAATGAGCTTAGGTAAGTCAGGATGTTGTCCTAGTGCTACGAAACGCTGTACTATTTCATTCACCGTCGATCTCTGCGTGTTGGCATTTTGCGTGTAGGGAATAGAAACCTCACGTATTACCACACGCGAACGTGAAGCCGCCTGCGCATCGATTGCTAACCATGCGGTGCCGTATTGTTGCTGCTGTACAGGGAGAGCAATTTGACCTAATAAACGATATCTTCCGTTATTCAGTGCATCTCCACGCCCCTTAGCATAGGCTACTACAGATGGAGGATATGATAAATTATTAGTAATTGGAGACTGTATGCCTGAAGGCATACGTACGAGGTCGTAGCCACAAAATGAGCAACGACCATTTATTATTTGTCTCTGAGTGGTGCAGCGAGGACAATACATATCAAATCCTCCGTATTTGCAATCCTTTATAGAAAGGAATGTAGTCTTCTTCATAAGACTGTGTGTCGATCCGCTTCCTGCGGGTTTTAAAAAGGCGCAGGATACAACGTTGGTAGCCTGACTACCTGGCTGGTTTATTAACCGTGCTGAATAAGGGAAGAGGCTCAACGAGATTATGCTTATGGTGCAATCTCATCCAGTCGCCTTCCTTTGGTAGGTGTGCCAAACTGGGCAAGACAGGCAGCCATCAAGAGAAAGATGCTTATTAGTAGAAAAGTAAAGAGTGGTCCTAGTTTACTGGTAAGTGAGGCAATAAATGTTAAGCCAACACCTCCACCAATATGACCTATACCGTCCACCAGTGCAAAGCCAGTCGTACGCGCTCTCGTTGGATAGTTCTCCATAGACCACGTATAAATAATTGGCACCCATACATTGAAACCGAAGAAGAGTATAATAGAGCCAAGTGCAGTAATACCGAAGTTCGTCCCGCTAAATGCAATGACTACACCACCAAGGAGTGTGAAAAGTGCTGCAACGGGTAGCCAATATTTTCGCTCCATCTTTCCGCCTAGTGTGTAAGCGATGAACGCACTCACGACAAAGCCTATAGTTCCTATTGCCACAATAAGACCCGCCTCTGGTGGTGAGTAGTGTAAGGCGACTAACAAGGTAGTAAGCCCCGCGGCAATTGAATAGACGGTAATATAGCTGACAAGCCAAACAACCAGTAACAGAATTGTTCGCTTTAGATAGATAGCATTTCCAAAGATTTCTCCATATGGGCTTGTAGCATTGGAGGGGAGAAGAGGGAGTTCAACAGGAATAGGTGGTAGTGGTGAATATAATGAGCGAGAGGAGGCATATTTCTCCATCATTTCTACCACTTGTTCAGCCTCGGTCACTCGTCCGCAAGCAGCGAGCCAGCGTGGTGACTCTGGTAGCTGGGAGCGAAGCAGTAAACCGATAACTGCAAGTAGACCACCGATCATGTACATAATACGCCAGCCAATAGTGAACGTTGGCGTAGCAAGTGCAAAGGGTAAGCCGAGAGGAAATGGTGTTGCAGGAGTAGTTAAATAAAGTCCGAGCCATACAGCAAGGAAAGCACCAAGCGAGGATAGAATAAAGATGAGCGATATATACCTAGTGCGGCTGTGATTAGGGGCGATCTCGCTAATATACGTGTTGACGAGCGCAAGGTCTGCACCAACGCCAATGCCTGTAAGTGTGCGAGCAACAATAAAATTGGTGTAGTCTCCTACTAGAGCAGTGTAGAGCGAACCAATGCCTGTGAGCATGAGAGTGATAAACAGTAGGTCTCTTCTGCCGTATTTATCTGCTAATGGGCTGAGAATAAGTGTTCCAATGACATAGCCAAGCAGGTTCAATAGAACAGGACGACCAAGATAGATACTCGCGTTCTCTGGAGTGCATCTCGAAACGATCTGGGTGCATGTCTGTATGAATGAGACGTTAATGTCAAAAATGTCGAAGAAGGTAAAGAGAGATCCGATTCCAATAATCACGATGAAATGACGAGGTAGTGCCCAGATGGGAATGCGGTCCTGACGAGCGATAACGGCGGTAGTCCTACTATTGCGTTTTCTTTGGAGAAGTGGGTAAGAGTTTTTTATTTCAGTAAACACTGAAAATTCCTTCTCTCCTTTTCACTTAGGAGCAAGCTATTAAAATTTTACGTATCTCAAAAAGTATAGAGTCTCCTTATTGTTGTGTCAAGAATGTTATCATTTTTGGCTATGACTATGTCATTATATATTAGTACATGTTTTTATGATAAAAACTACGGCAGCAATCTTCCTAAAGACAAGAAACAGGCAGAATGTGAGGGGTAGAAGCAGAACATTATTCTATTGAGAGTGCGTCCGATGGTCTTTCATTGGATGGCGGCTAACTACTCGCCCTAAGCGGAACAAGGCTTGACTAGCCTGGTCTAGGGCAGACCCCGCTTTCTAATCGTCTTCAATTGACGGAGGTTCATTCACATTCGTCATGATGCTATTGTAGCACTTGACATAAGCATTCTCCTTCAAGCAAATTATATATATGTAGCATACATATAAAAACAAGGAGAATGCTTATGTCACCTATTAGCCCGTTTGCTCTTGTTCAGGCGTGGCAGGATGCTGCAAATCAGCAAAAAATTATGTAACCTCTTGATATCGTGTTAAAAGGATGTTATGCTTTTCCGTGAACGAATGTCAAGGATGGACATTGTGTCACCGTATCGACCCTCGATTAGTGCCTCCGCTTAGTTATTCCCCAAAAACGGAAGGACCAATCAATGAAGAACGGCACGTTCGTAATGGACGCTCATACTGGCTTCTGGGATGCCAGTAAGGAAAACTGCAAAAATCGCTTTGGCGAAGCCTTCATCGAAACCTTTTACGCGTTCCAAACAGGCTTCAATCCGCCGGACAAGAAGTGGACGATGGATTACGAGAAGCAATTCCGCAAAGTTGACCCCGATTGGTACATTGAAGAGATGTTTGTCAAGGGCGACGCCGACATGTCGATCCTCTCGACGCAGGTGTTAATGGACTCCTACCACACAGGTTTTACTAGCTCCAAACGCAACGCCGAGTTTGTGAAGCGTATTCCTGAGCGACTTGTTCCACTTGGTGGCGTTGATCCTCGTATGCCTAACGCTGTTCAAGAGGTCGAGCGTCAGGTACAAGAAGATGGTATGAAGGGCTTCAAGTGGTATACCGCCGAGTGGCGCGGACAGTCACGCGGCTGGAGCGCGAATGACCCCGCTGTATTTCCTCTCTATGAAAAGTGTATTGAGCTTGGCATCAAGAATATGCACTTCCATAAAGGGCCTGCTGTCGAGCCGCTATCGCTACAGAAGTTTGATGTGCGCGACATCGACGAACCTGCATGGCTCTACCCCGAACTGAACTTCATTATCGACCACATCGGCCTACCTCGCCTCGATGATTTCTGCTGGATTGCGACACGCTGTCCGAACGTCTATGGCTCACTAGCCGTGGCCCTCGCCTTCATTCACAATCGCCCACGATACTTCGCTGAGATGATGGCGAACCTGCTGTTCTGGATTGGACCGGACCGCATCATCTACGGCACGGACTTCCCCATCTGGTATCCGCACTGGCAACTCGACGAATTTATGGAATTCGAGTTACCGCAGGATCTCAAGGAAGAGTATGGCGTTGACCTGACGATGGAGATGAAGGAAAAGATCATCGGCGGCAACATTATGCGTCTGTATGGTATCGATCCCGAAAGCAAAAAGAAAGCCTTCGAGAACGATGAGGTTGCACAGCGCAAACGTGCTTATGCCCAAAAGCAGATGGAACAGCCGACAATGACAGATACTGGTGTAGCAGGAACGGTGTCTCGATGAGCATAGATGTTGAAGCTGTGCGCAAAGCGGCAGGCTCAACACGCGACCCCGAGATACGCCGCTCACTTTCCGAACTGGGACTGCTGGACGAGGTACAGATTGAGAATGGTCAGGTGACGGTACAGTTTCACTTGACCAGTCCCCTGTGCCCGACCAAGTTTGCGACCAGTATCGGGCAAGAGATTCGGCGTCGTGTTGAAGCTATTCCAGGTGTTACGTCGTGTCAGGTCGTACTCCGCGACCACTTTCTGCGTGAGAAAATCCAAGAGCACATCAATGCGAGAGGAAATGCATGAAGACGCGAAGCGCAACTACTGTGCTTCACGGTCGGCGGGAGGGCGAGTTACTCGCCTTCCCTTCTGTGCGCCATATGGCGGATATCCTGTTGCAGCGTTGTCGAGAGCAATCGTGGACGCGCACATCGATTGCGAGCCTTGATCGCTTTAGCACGATTACGGGATATCAAGACCTTGAAGCCCTTAAAGAACAAGCCCTTGCAGACTTCACTGTGGCGGAACAGGCACTACTTACCTTTGCTACTGGCCTTTCACCCTATACTGACACCCAAGTTTCTGCTCTTGCAATGGGGGCAAAAATTTGGTTTCGCTTCAATGGTATCAACGTGTCCTGGCGACCACTCCCTGCGATTGCCTCACCAATAGCACTACCGAGTGCGACCCATTCAGGACCAGAACGACTTATCCTCCTTGCCCTGATTGGTAGCGGTCTGAATCTTGCCGAGTTACTACGGTTGCGTGTTGGAGATGTTGGTTCGCTTGATAGCAAAGGGTGTCTGATTGCCGATGTCGAAGCGGACCCCTTGGCAGTGCAATATACGCCGCGTCGAGGTAAGCAAGGGGAGCGTGTAACGTTTTTGACGTATGCTATGCGTCAAGCACTCCTGACCTCGCTGGAAGAACGTCGTGCTGCTGGCCACTCCATTGGCCCTGACTCTCCGCTTATCGCGCAGCATAATGGTTTACCGGCAGCGTCCGCAAGTATTTTGCGAGCGAGAAGACGCAGCAAAGCCTTAATTCGCGCAGGTGGAGATACCAATATTGCGTTATGCCGTACCACGGGCGATTTTTTCCGCGAATGGGGACTACCTGGCTCACGTTTTGAGGGCGAAGAAGCCTTCCCGATAGAAGAGTTTATGTAACAACGAGGGGAGAATATTTCATGAAAGCTGTTCGTTTGCATCAATACCACGAATTGCCCAAGGTAGAAGAGATTGACGAGCCAAAGATCACAGGTCCTCTCGATGTGATTGTGCGCATTGGCGGCGCAGGTCTTTGCCGTACCGATCTGCATATCATTGAAGGGCAGTGGGCGGAGAAGTCAAATGTCAAGTTGCCGTATACGCTTGGTCACGAAAACGCAGGTTGGGTGCAAGAGGTTGGTTCTGCGGTGAGCAATGTTGCCGTGGGCGATACGGTGATCGTGCACCCGCTTATTACCTGTGGCTTGTGCCGTGCCTGTCGTGCGGGCAACGATATGCACTGTATCAACTCGACCTTCCCAGGTATTTCGGTTGATGGTGGTATGGCGAACTTTTTGAAGACAACCGCACGTGCCGTGGTAAAGCTAGACCCGAAATTGCAGCCAAAGGATATCGCAGCACTTGCTGATGCGGGATTAACTGCTTATCATGCTGTCAAAAAGTCGATACCCTTGCTGTATCCGGGCACGAAGGTCGTTGTGATTGGTGCAGGTGGTCTTGGACATATTGGCATTCAATGTCTCAAGGCTATGACGCCAGCCGAGATTATCGTGGTGGACAAGTCTCCTGCTGCTCTCCAATTGACGCGCAGCTGGGGGGCCGATCATACTGTCGTGGCCGATGGCACGCAGGTTCAGAAGGTCAAAGAACTTACAGACGGCAGGGGGGCCGAAGCGGTTGTCGACTTCGTAGGCGAGAGTGGAGCGCAGCAGGAAGCGGTGCAGATGTTACAGCAGGCTGGCTCACACTTCATCATTGGCTATGGAGGCAACCTGAACGTGCCTACTATAGACATTATTTCAGCGGAGATCAACTTCATCGGCAATCTCGTCGGCTCCTACAACGACCTTGTGGAGCTTATGACGCTCACAGAGCAGGGCAAGGTCGCGCTCCACACGGCGATCTACCCGCTTGATGCGACGTTGGATGCTATACATGATTTGGATACCGGCAAACTGCGTGGTCGTGGAGTACTGGTACCAGCATAACAAAAACCTATACAGCTTTCGTGCGATGCACGAAAGCTGTATAGGTTTTTGTTATGCTGGTACTCATAGAAAGTAGATATGTTATGTGGGAACACTATCTTGAACTTATGGAAGCGGATGCGCAGACGGAACCGGTGTTTGTACAGCAGTTTTATCCGCCTAACGCTATTCCTAAATATGCGTTGCAGTCGATTTTGCCCCGGCTCAATGCGTTAGGTGAGCAGGGTTGGGAGATCGTGCAGGTGCAGCCGGTGATGTTGGGGAGGAATGGCGACGTGTTGATTGATGGCTCGATGTCGGAGAAGTGGACGCGAACGTACCTCTGTGTTTTTAAGAGATACACCCCGCCCACTACTCTATAGGTCCGGTCGCGTTACTGCTCTTCCTGCGTCTTACGCATGGTGGGGAAGAGAATTACGTCACGAATGGACTCCTGGTCGGCCATAAGGATGACGAGGCGGTCGACACCGATACCGACACCGCCGGTGGGTGGCATGCCTGTCTCCATCGCTTCCAGGAAATCCTCGTCGAGGACCTGTGCCTCTTCATCACCTTGCGCGCGTTGGCGTGCCTGATCCTCAAAGCGTGCGCGCTGATCGAGAGGATCGTTCAACTCGGTGAATGCGTTACCTAGCTCCAGGCCGCCTACGAATGGCTGGAAGCGCTCTACCAGACCAGGAGTCTCCCGATGTTGCTTTGCTAACGGTGAGATATCCAATGGATAATCGGTTAAGAACAGAGCCTGTTTTAGGGCGGGAATATCCTTGCGGAACATTGCCTTCATAAGATCATCCACGAGACGGCCCCAACCGAGTTTCGGATCAACTTCAAAGCCATTAGCGCGCATCTCTGCCGCCAGACTATCCCTGTCGGGGAAGCGTTGCACGTCGATGCCAGTATATTTCTCGATAGCATCTGTCAGTCTCATACGTGGCCATGGTGGTGTCAAGTCAATCTCAACACCCTGGAAGGTGATGTGTGATGAGCCGTGTACCTCCTGCGCGACAAAGGCGATCATCTCTTCAACAAACTCCATCATTTTAGTATAGTCTGCATAGGCTTCATAAAACTCGAGCATGGTGAACTCGGGATTGTGACTGCGATCAATACCCTCATTACGGAAATTGCGCCCTATTTCATATACGCGCTCGAAGCCACCGATGATTAAGCGCTTAAGATACAATTCGACAGCGATACGCAGGTAAAGGTCCCGGTCCAAGGCATTGTGATGCGTGATAAACGGGCGCGCCGTCGCGCCGCCGTAGAGTGGTTGTAGGATGGGTGTTTCGGCTTCAATATAGCCATGCGAATCAAGGAAGCGGCGCAGTGCGCTGATCGTACGGCTGCGAATGACAAAGACCTGCTTGACCTCATCGCCGTTAGCGAGCAGGTCGAGGTAGCGTTTGCGTTGCCGTATCTCCTTGTCTTCGAGTCCATGATACTTTTCAGGCAGTGGTCGTAGACCTTTGGCAAGGATGCGATACTTGAGAACGTGTAGGGTGCGTTCGCCACGCCCCGTTGTGAACAGATAGCCACTTGCCCCAATAAAGTCGCCGAGATCGAGCAGTTTCACTCGTTTGTACGCCTCTTCGCCAATGTCGTTGAACGCGAAGTAGAGTTGGATGCGTCCTGTGCCATCCTCAAGCTGCATAAAGGTAATCTTACCCTGTCTGCGCAACAGGCGAATGCGTCCTACCAATGTAAAGGAGCCATCCTCTCCCTTTTGCTGGTAGTCGTCGAAATTCTCGAGCACCTCAGCAATAGTATGTGTTCGTTGCGCTGTAGTAGGATAGGGATCAATGCCCTGTTCCCGCAGGTCATAGACGCGCTGTATACGTGTTTCTCGCTCATCTGGCATAATAGTTTTGTTTTTCCTTCCGAACAATATGTTAAGTAGCTTGCTTATTAATTTGTTCATTTTCTGTGGGACCCATTGTAACATCGTTTGCGTCCACTGAATAGATAGAACACAAAAAAGAACACAGGAGTAGCTAGACATCCTTGTGAGAGTGTCTGACTACCCTTGTGTTCGAGAATTGTTGGTACAGGAATTATTCGATAGAAAGAATAGTATATTCCTTTACACCACCGGGGGTTGAGACAATCACAAGATCGCCTACTTTATGACCCAGCAGTGCTTTGCCTACCGGAGATTCGTTTGAAATGCGGCCACAGCGTGGATCGGCCTCGAATGCTCCGACAATGTTGTAGTTGTATTGTTTCTCGTCGGGAGTGGAAAGGTGTAGTACAGAGCCGAGCGTAACCACGTCACTCTCGACACGGCTAATCACCTTAGCGCGGACGAGCATCTGCTCTAACTCGTGGATGCGACTCTCGAGGCGCGCATATTCTGTTTTGGCGTCTTCATAAGCCGCGTTGTCGATCACATCGCCCGCTTCCTTTGCGTCGTGTAGATATTGAGCAACCTCGGCTCGCTTCGTGGTGCGCAGATATTCCAATTGACTGAGTACATTTTGTCTGCCGTCGTCAGTTAGGAATACGTCTGAAGTCTCCATGTTGTGTCCCCTCTATGTAACGTTTCCAGCGTCACACTACTTATGCCTGTTGATCCGTAGGATAACCGATATCGCCCCACGTAACACAGACACGTTCACCTGAATGACGACGGAGCAACAGTTCTCCGGTATCATCCACATCTTCTGCGATACCGTTCAACACGGTATCTCCCTGTCGCACTTCGATTGTGCGACCTAGCGTCGATAAGCGACTACGCCAACGCTCCCATACCAGCCGGGAGGTTGGTGTCCAGTGGGCGCTAACATCCATGTCAGTTCTGGACAGATGCGAAGAGGTAGTATCTTCCTGTAACGAAATATAAGTTGTTTCTATAGACTTGAGCAAGTGTGCGATGCAGGTTTCCCGGCTCACGCGATATCCACAAGCTTCCTCTAGCGTTGTAGCTTTTCCTATAAGGTGTGACTCGACCTCAGTTGGATAGCTATATGCGTTGATGCCGATGCCCATTATTGCGACCAATTGCCCTGCGCGATTATGTGTTGTTTCGATCAGAATGCCCGAGACCTTATGTTCCCCTATAAGAACGTCATTTGGCCATTTAATCGTTGCGGGAACGCTGCAGACCGCTTCGATTGTGTCCACTACTGCTAGCGATGCTAGCATAACGAGTACAGGGAGCGGGAAGCGTGGTAGAAGAATGGTGGACGAGAGTATATTGTAGCCAAACGAGTCTAGCCATTGTCGTCCGAGTCGCCCGCGTCCTGCAGTTTGACTATCGGTTAGCACTACAAAGCCCTCTCCTGCATGCCCTTCCTGTACTAATTTCATTGCAGTTGTATTGGTTGAGTCGAGAATAGGCGTGTACTGGAGCCGTTCTCCATGTCCAAAGAACGCTGTATCCAGTTGTTGCTGTAGTAACCCAATATTAAGTGCCGCCGCCTCCAAATACTTGTTATTTTCTCGTTCTACCACCAGAGTGCACCTTATTTAAGTTTATTTCATTTTCGGCGTGGCGTAGGCCCATATTTATGAAGAAAAAGTCATATAGAGAGGTTGTGCATAGCTTGTATGCGCTGGAGGAAGAGCAAATACACGTATATGCACCAGGGAAATACCGTAAATGTGTATAAAAATCCCAGGGTAACGGTAAAGTTCTTCATCGTCACCCTGGGCGTGCTGCACAAGCAGGAGTGAAATTCACTTACTGCCAGTGTTGATTATCAACCTTCACCCGACAACGAAGCCGAGCTTCAGCGAGATGGACTCCGATCGTTAGAGCGAAACCCCTCTCGACTGGAAGATGTGAGAATCTACAACGCTGCTTGTGCAGCGACTACTATGATCCATTCACATCACCTCCTTTCGATGTCCGTATTATATATCTAAATTTCGTCCTTGTCAAGGTTTTCTAAAAATTTGCTCATGATGCAAAATTATGGGTTTCTTCATTCGAAGGCGAATAACAGTGAGGGTGTTAATCGTTGTAGGTAAAAGAAGATGAATAAGCCTTTGAGTAGTAGCGCACCCGATTTTTGTGTGACAGGCGTCTTTGTGAGAAGATGGACCTTGATTTGTACGCCGAACGTCTCTATTATTCGATATGCGTATCGCTTTCTATTATTTTCCTCGCATTTCGTAGAGAAGCAATGGATAAGGCTGGAAAAAGTAGTAAATATTTGCTATACTTTCATTAGTAGCATCTTTTGTTGTAGTGGGAACGTGTTAGGAAGTAAAGAGAAGAAGTACTACAACCCCGGTCGTTATCCAATTTGTATCAGAAACCACACGTATTATAGAGGTACACGGAAGTGAGCCTCTTACTTTGCGTAGTATGTTTGTGAGAAGAGGCTTGGAATACGCGACAATGGCTACGTGACCAATGCTTTTATAGAGTGTACATGTTATAGAAATTATCCACAGAAGGAGGACCTTGTATATGCAACAGCAGTATGTAGACTTGCTCATCGACGCCCTCCTGGACGAGGGTTTTACGGTAGAAGAGGCGGGTCGTCTTATTCGACTTCAGGAAGAGTATGAGGAGCGCATGGCGAAAGAGGAGACGAACTATCATCGTTTTGCACGTTGGCTCGTTGAGCATGGACGACTGAGCGATTGGTATTAGGATAACAAAGCCGTGAATTGTGACAGGTATTGCTAACCGTTTTTTAGCAATGCCTGTCACAATTCACGGCTTTGTTTCTCTTGCGATACGTTTTTTGCTTGTTGTAGAATGTATTGTAGCGGAGCAGATGGGACGGCGTGGCATTGCTACGCCGTTTCTGTATTTCATACCTCACAGTAGAGAGCAACCATGACGGTTGTTCAGAAAGGTAGGGCCTCATGAAAGCGGTTGTTATGGCAGGAGGGGAAGGATCGAGGCTACGACCATTGACGATTCGGCGACCGAAGCCAATGGTACCCATCGCAGGAAAGCCAGTGATGGAGCACATCCTTAACCTGTTGAAACGTCACGGGATCACGGAGGTTGTTGTTACCGTCCAGTATCTCGCAAGCAATATAGAAGATTATTTTGGGAATGGTTCGCAGTTAGGTATGCACATCACCTACTCGCGTGAGGATGTGCCTTTAGGAACGGCAGGAAGCGTCAAGAATGCAGAGGAGCAGCTGAACGAGCCGTTTATTGTCATTAGCGGTGACGCGCTCACTGATTACAATCTCACAGATCTCATTAACTACCACAATGAAAAGAAATCGCTCGCGACATTGCTTCTAGCACATGTGCACAATCCTCTCGAATATGGGGTCATCATCACCAATGAAGATGGACACATCTCACAGTTTTTAGAGAAGCCAAGCTGGGGCGAGGTATTTAGCGATACTATTAACACGGGTATATATGTGCTTGACCCGCAAATCTTCTCTTATTTTGAGAAGAACAAGCAATTTGACTTTAGCCAGGAACTTTTTCCAATGATGTTGCGCAAAGGTGATCCGATTTATGGCTATGTTGCGCAAAGCGGTTACTGGTGCGATGTTGGCAATCTAAGTGAATACATGCGTGCGAATGCTGATGCACTGCTTGGTCATGTTGAGGTAGAAATTCCTGCGAAGAATATTGGCAACAATATCTGGTGTGAGGAAGGTGTGGAAATTTCCGAGGAGGCACAGCTCTATGGTCCTGTCTATCTGGGGCATGACTGTAAAGTTCGTCCTGGTGCTATCATCCATGGGCCTAGTAGCATTGGACACTATACTATTGTAGATGAGCGTGCGCAGGTTGATCGCAGCATTGTGTGGAACAGCTCATATATTGGTGAGCGTGCGGAGTTACGCGGCGCCATTGTTGGTTCGTCTAGCAGCATCAAGAGTAAAGCGGTGATGTTCGAAGGCTCCGTGATCGGTGATAACTCCATCATCCAGGAAGGCGCGATCATTCAACCGAACATCAAGATTTGGCCTGATAAGGAGATAGAGGCGGGAGCGGTCATCAATACCAGCATTATCTGGGGATCGCAGGGACGGCGTGGCTTGTTCAGTCGTTTTGGGGTCAGTGGTCTGGTCAATGTTGATATCACGCCAGAGTTCGCAACCAAACTTGGCGCAACCTATGGAGCTATCCTGCCAAAGGGCGCTATTGTGAGCCTAAACCGTGATACCTATCGTACCTCGCGTATGATTAAGCGTGGTATTAACGCTGGCTTGCCATCTGCGGGTATTAACGTGCATGATATCAGTCAGGTGCCAATACCGGTCGCGCGCTACTACATTCGCAATACTGAGTCGTCAGGTGGTGTACACGTGCGCGTCTCGCCGTACGATCAGCGTGTCATAGACATCAAAATTTTTGATCAGTACGGACTGGATATCAACAAGACGGTCGAGCGCAAGATTGAAAACCTCTTCTTCCGCGAAGACTACCGTCGGGTTTACCTTGATGAAATAGGTGCGATCGATGTGCTTGAGGACTCTGAGGTAAGTGGACGCTACCTGCAAGGCTTCAACAAAGTGATTGATGGCGAGATCATTCGTCAACGCAAATTCCAACTTGTTGTTGATTATGCCCATAGCAGTGCTATGCAGATGCTCCCTGACATTTTCACAAAGTTGGGGTGCGAGGTAGTCGTGCTGAACACGAGTTCTGATGAGCCATCATCTTCGCGTTCTATAGATGAAGTTAATCAGGATATGCAGCGACTCGCAACCATTAGTTCGGCGCTGAACACCGATCTGGGTTTCCGCATTGACCCAGGATCTGAGCGGATCAATGTTGTCGATGATCGAGGGCGTGTACTAGATGGTATGAAGTTGCTTGCTGTGATGACGAGCCTGATCCTGCGTCAACAGCGTGGGGCTACGGTTGCTGCGCCCGTAACAGCTCCTAGCGCACTGCAACATATCGCAAAGCAGTATGATGGTTACATTCAACTCACCAAAGTGCTACCGCATGCGCTTATGACTGCGACGGCTCGTGATGGAGTGATTCTTGGTGGTGATGGTAGGGGAGGCTTTGTGATCTCCGCCTTGCAGCCAGCGTTTGATGGTATGCTTGCTATTGTCAAACTGCTCGAATTGTTGGCAACCTTCCAGGTGAAGCTTTCGGATGTAGTAGACGATTTGCCCTCCTACTACATGAGTACGACGCATGTGAGCTGCCCATGGGAGTCTAAGGGCAAGGTTATGCGTATTCTCAGTGAGCAGTACCGTGAGCGGCGTGCGAAGCCGATTGATGGTATCAAAATCGACCTGGGAAAAGAGTGGGTGCTTGTGCTGCCGGATGCTGATAGTCCGCTCTTCCATATCGTCGCGGAGTCGGTGTCGAACGAGCAGGCGCAGGCGCTTGCCGAGAAGTATGCTCGTGTGGTGAGCGGGTTACAGCAATAGGCAAAGGTCAAACAAAAGGTCCTGCATGCATCATGGTGCATCAGGACCTTTTGTTTGACCCTTACCGTGTCACAAGAATTGTTTCGCGTTTTGTCGCAAGTGCTGGTTCGTGTAACGCGTTTTGCATTATTGCAACCGCACGCTGTACACCCTGGACCATATTGATCTCTGGACTCCAATGTAACACATGCTGAGCACGCGTGTTATCCAGCACAATTGAGGATGGTTCCACTAGCGTTCCTGATGGTAAGTACACTGGTTTGACTTCGCTGTCCAGCAGAATAGTGACGACGCGGTAGAGCTGGTAGAGGGAGCAACCATGACCTGCGCTGATATGCACGGTCTCGTTTTTGCCATGTTTAAGTGCAGACAGGTTCGCACGTACGACATCGTCAATAAAAATGTGGTCACGCAGCACATGACATGCACCACGCAAGACAGGACGACGCCCTTCGGAGATGGTTTGTACAAAAGTGCTGAGCGGATGATGTGCGTATTCGGGATCAGTTTCGCCGTAGACATCGGCGTAGCGCAGAATAGTGTGTTGTAGGTTATACGTTTGCGTATAGTAGCGAACATACCATTCGCCTGCAGCCTTGCTAATGTCTTGTGGGCGTTGTGGACAAAGTGGAGTGCTCTCCGACAACGGCAGTTGCTGTTCGCCGACGCGTCCATAGAGGGAATTGCCGCCTGATGCAAATATAAATTTGGCAACTTGTGCGGATACGCATGCTTCCAGCACGTTGATGAGTCCACGTACATGTACATCGGCATCCGCCAGTGTGTATTCATTCTTGGGTGTATACATTGTATAAAATTGTGACGCATGATGACTGACGACATCCGGACGCTCCTGCTGCAAGACCATACGCAGCTTCTCATCGCGGATATCCATGTAGTAAAAGCGTGCGCGTGCATCAACCGAGCT
The DNA here is from genome assembly GCA_964242555.1 of uncultured Ktedonobacteraceae bacterium. GTDB lineage: Bacteria > Chloroflexota > Ktedonobacteria > Ktedonobacterales > Ktedonobacteraceae > JBBQVS01. The sequence continues at coordinate 549 of CAXTCR010000058.1, read as the reverse complement.
TTGTGCGCTATGTGAGAGATTGTCTATAACGATAACATCATGACCGGCATCAAGATACGCTTTGGCAATATGACTTCCAATGAATCCAGCCCCACCAGTAATAGCTATTTTCATGATTGACCACAACCCTTCTTCCTCATAGAAGTAAAATATAGAATAGATACATAGAAACAAGAGAGTTTTCTGAAGTAGCTGGTGACACTCCTTTGTGTCACTTTTCCTCTCTTTCTCAGTATATCCATGTCATCTATCGCTAGATTTACTTCTATGTATGAAGGGGCCTGTAGATGTTTACTGTGATACTAGCGCTTGCTCGGTGGACGTAGGTCTCCTGGATGTCCGGGATAGCGTGGAAGACCGGCACTAGGTCCAAGTTGTTCGGCTGGTACGTTAAACCTGTTCCCTTTGTGCTCTAATGCCGCGATCAGGAGTGAAACGATACTATCGAGGTCAAGGACGGCGCTATTGACGACGAGGTCGTACAGATGTGGGTCGTCCGATTGTAGGCTATAGGCGGCCTGGAGGTAACGCATACGGTCGCGGTCTTTG
>CAXTCR010000057.1:0-17891 GCA_964242555.1 uncultured Ktedonobacteraceae bacterium | reverse complement strand
TTTCTTGTCTTCGACGTTCTGTACGCGTTTCCACTCTTCAATTGTCAAGGTGCTTATCCTACAGTCGAAAGAGCATCTCACTCATCACTTGACTGTAGGTGTAGTATCGCATATCGCTAGTGCTTTGTCAAGCCTTTTTCTTACGAATTTTTGCTTGCCCCTCAAAACTTGTTCCTTGAGTAGAGACAAACAGAGCTACTCACGATCTCGCTACATCGGAAAGACATACGAAACCGCTCTACAAGGTTTGCTCTAGGAAGAAAGAATTCCACTGAGGGCCACATTAACGTGGCATGCGATAATCTCAGAGACAGGAACACATAACAAAACAATGTGATTGTTTTCACTGAGACTTCAGTATTATGCCATAACTTCTGCTCTTTGTCAAGGGTAAAGCGATGGCTAAAAATTTTTACATGTCTCGTGTAGCGAGCCATTGCAAACGTTCGCGCTGCGCCTCAGAAAATAGTCTGTAAAGATCGGATTTGTCCTGAATTTGTATGCTTTCGCGCATCTTTTGTAAAGTAGCAATGTAAGCATCAAGCTGGGCAACGAGAGCGCCGCCGTTTGTCAAACAAATATCACGATACATCTCAGGGCTACCACCAGCAAGCCTTGACATATCACGAAAACCACTTGCCGCTAAAAAAGCAGCATCTTTCCATAGAGTATCTTGAGCAACAGTACTCATTAGGGCAACGGATGCAATAAATGGAAGATGGCTAACGCTCGCAACCAGTTTGTCATGTTCTTCTGGCGCCAAATAGCAAATACGAGCATGGAGCATTTCAACAAGAACAGCAACTTTCTGCAGTGCTACAGGTTGTGTTGAAGGTGTTGGCGTGAGGCAATAGACACAATTCTGAAACAAATTTGCATCCGCCACCTCTACTCCACTTACCTCTTTTCCTGCCATTGGATGACCTCCGATAAATGCCACGGAGGGCGGGAGATACTCATCAGCCCATCCTACAATTTGTGCTTTTGTACTTGCCACATCTGTTATTACAGTTCCCGAAGAAGCAAGTGCGCCAATGTCCTTCAGTAACTGCTGCATTGCCCCAACAGAGGTCGCAAGTACAACGAGTTGCGCTCCCTGTACCGCCTCACTCAGTGAATTAGAAACTTGACTTATTGCTCCAATTTCATAAGCGCGTTGACAAGTCTCAAGACCCTTATCGTAACCGGCAATTTCACAAACAGGATTTGCTTGACGTAGCGCGAGGCCAATAGATCCTCCAATAAGCCCCAGGCCAATGATTGCAATACGATTAAACATACTCAAAAATTTCCTGATTACGATCTTTAAGCATGTTTCAATTTCAGCATCTTCTTCGAAACTTCATTTGACATAACATGCATCCATCTTTTACAATATGAGGGCATTATACTCCTCACATGAACTTCGTTCAATCAATTTCTTCGTAGCATCGTTTCAAGGCAAATAGTGTTTAGTTTGGAAACCTTTTCAAGAAACATCCAAATTTTGTATTAGCTTTTCTCTATTCATACGTGTAGTACACAAGAGTATACTTGCTAATTTATTTGACGTGTGTTTTTACTTGTACATGTCGTATATGTTACTGTAGTACGTTGCGTGAGTAGTTCTGTATTGCAATGCCATTACGCTGTCCTAGATGCATAGGACAAACGCGGCGAAGCAATGCAGCTATGTTTGTACCCTACCTCTAGTGTAGTGCGGAGAAATATCTTTTATTTGCTCCAACTACGATTAGCAAGCGTCGTTGTGTCTCATCGTTGATTCGCAATCAGGAGGTTTGTTATGAGAAGGTTTCTCACCCCATTCGTCCCCTTACTTATTCTTTTCGTACTCGCACTCACTGCCTGTGGAGGTACCGATACATCCACATCATCAGGTGGAAGCAATGGTGCATCCATTCAAGGTTTGGCTGGTGGGTCAAGCTACAACAGTTGCCCAAGCAGCACAAACACAAATGCCTCAGCTGCTGAAAGCGGCACTGTCACTCTCACCGTTTCTTACGCCTCTTCATCGCCTGCAGAAGATGCACTGGTGCGACAGAATCTAGACAAGTTTCAGCAGTCGCATTCTAACATCAAGCTCAATATCTCGCCTATCACTGGTGACTACGCGACAAAGATGCGCGCTAACGTAGCAAGTAACACGGTACCGGATGCATTCTATCTTACTCCAGATATGTCTTCGGAGTACATCAGTAGCAACAAACTCCTCAATCTCTCGCCGTACATGTCGCGTGATAATGTTGCTGCTAGCAGCTACTATCCGTCGTTGCTTTCTCCCTTTATTTGTAAAGGTGGGCAGGTCTTTGGCCTTCCTAAAGACTGGAACTCGCTTGGCGTTTTCTACAATAAGGATATGTTCCAAGCTGCGGGTGTGACCCTCCCCAATGCAAACTGGACATGGAACGATATGCAGACCGCCGCGCAGAAGTTGACCAAGAATGCTGGCTCGCCCAATAGTGTCTATGGCATCAGTATGTCACCAGACTTATCGCGCTGGGGCGCGTTCTTAATCGCGAACGGCGGATCAGTTCTGAATAAGGATGGTACACAGGCAACATTTAACAATGATGCTGGTGTAAAATCCCTTGAGTACTACGATAGCTTCTTAAAGAATAATACAGGAACGCTCCCAACGGGCGTTGGCGCACCATGGAATGGCGATGCCTTTGGTAAACAGCGTGTTGCAATGGCAATCGAGGGCGGTTGGCTTATTCCATACTTAGCACAGACGTATCCGAGTGTGAAGTACGACATTGCTCCCTTACCAACAGCTCCAAATGGCAAACGCGCCAACTTGATTTACACCAACGCGTGGGCAGGCTACTCCCAGACCAAGCATCCAGAAGCAACTTGGCAGCTTATCAAGTATATGACTGGTACAGACGTGCAATCCAGTCAGTTAAATGCAGGTTTCGCGCTACCAACCCTCAAGAGCCTTGCTAATGCACAGTACTTTACCGACCATCCTGGCTTTAAGACGCTGTTTGATGCCGCCGACTATGGTTACGCCGACTACTATGGTCCACAAGATCAGGCTATACACAACACTGTCGCAACCGCACTGCAATCGGTAATGCTTAACAAGCAAACAGCTCAGCAAGCATTAGACGACGCCGCAAAGAAGGTCAATAACCAACTTCAAATCTAGGTTGTCTTTCTTGTAGCAATTGCTTTGTAAGGTACACTGTATGCTCCTCTTGGCTCAAAAGCACAGTCAAGCAAGTAGAGGAGCTACAGTGTACAAAGGAATAGTGCAGACGCTCTGCAAAGAAGCTTTTGCGTCTACCTCGCTACTCCTTGCTCAATATGCAAGAGCAGTAGCATCCTTTAAGAAAGGGTAGTCGAGAAGCAATAGTAGGGCGAAAGGAGTGTAACTATGGCACAACCAGTATCGCAATCTGTTTCCTCTGCTCCACCAATCACTGCTGAAGGAAGACGTAGACTTCGACGTGGCACAGGGGGTGCACCGACACCTCGTAAAGGCGAGACGCTCGCAGCATATCTCTTCCTTGCACCCTATCTCATCGTCTTATGTGTGTTCATTCTTTTTGTTTCATTGTACGGTGTGGGTCTTAGCTTATTCAAAATTGACGTTGGCTTTAGTCAGCCCGTATTCGTCGGCTTACGCTACTACCAGTTACTGTTTAGCCAGCTTAGCGACATAGGCAACAGCGACTTCTGGACATCTATGATAAACGTCCTGAAGTATGTTGTGGGCGTCGTTATTGGACAGACAATTCTCGCGTTGATACTCGCCGTACTGCTACAAAATACACCTTTTGCGAAAGGCTTCTTCCGCACGGTCTTTTATCTTCCAGCCTTGATCTCCTCAGTAGCAACATCCCTGATCTTCCTGTGGCTGTACAATCCTGATGGCGCGATTAATTTCCTTCTCTCCCTACTACACATTCCAGGGCAAGATTGGCTAAACAATACGACATTCGCGCTGCCCTCGATCATTACGCTTAACATCTGGTCGACGGGTGCAGGATTCATGATCTACTTCCTGGCCGCACTACAAGATATTCCAGAAGAGATTATTGAGGCGGCGAAGGTTGATGGAGCAAATAGCTTTCAGGCGTTTATGAATGTGACGCTCCCCATGCTGCGTCCAGCTGTCTTCCTTGTGGTCGCCCTCGGTACCATCGGCGCATTCCAGGTGTTTGACCAGGCGAAATTTATGACCAATGGTGGACCGGCAAATGCAACATTAGTGCCGCTCCTCGAGATTTACAATGCTGGTTTCCAGGATGGTCATTTTGGATTAGCTTCCGCAATGGCAGTGCTTCTCTTCATCATCATCTTCCTCGTCACACTTTTTCAGCGGCGTTTGATCGATCCGAGTTCAGAGAGATAACTAAGGGAGTAGTATCATGGCACAAGTACAAACACAGGCCCAGACGAATATACAGACCGTCGAGAAGGCAAAGACAGGCAGTACCCAGGAAAGACACTTCCACTGGTCGGATATAATTCTCTACGTATTCCTGGCAATTTTCACCATCAACTCTCTTGGTCCGTTACTCTTCGCCTTTATCTCATCATTTAAGACACAAGCCGATGTGTTAGCGTTTCCACCAACTCTCATACCAAGACCTTTCGTATGGAGCAACTATAGTACGTTCTTCAGTCAGCCAACATTCCTACGTTGGGTTCTGAACACCTTTGTATACGCAGGTGGTGTAGTAATTCTCAACGTGCTTTTTGCATCGATGGCAGGTTACGCTCTCTCACGTATGAACTTTCCGGGCAAGAATATCATTTTCGTCACAACACTGTCGGTGATGATGATACCAACGGCGGTCACACTTATTCCAAAGTTCCTGGTAGTTAATGCCCTGCATATAGTAAATACGCCGCTAGCACTGATTGCGCCCAATATGGCTCAGCCCCTCTCAGTCTTTATCATGGTGCAGTTCATGAAGAGCCTACCGAAAGAGCTTGAGGAGTCCGCAATGCTAGATGGTGCATCGCGCTGGCGCACGTTTTACGGCATCATTTTGCCACTGGTCAAACCCGCGCTCACTGCTGTTGCTATTGTTAGCTTCCAGGGCGCTTGGAACGATTTCCAGTGGCCACTCGTCGCGCTCGGTACGCAGGACCAATACACGTTGCCGCTTGGACTCTTCTTCTTTAAGAGTGCAAACTACACCCTGTATAACCTGTTACTCGCGGGTGGCATGTTCAATCTCATTCCTATCGTGATCCTGTTCTTCATCTTCCAACGCTACTTCATGGGCGGTGCCCTCGGCTCGGCAGTGAAGGGATAAGGAAAATACACACAACAATTTGCCCCCAGTCCGTTGTACTGGGGGCAAATTGTTTATGCAATTAGGTTAGAAGTAGACGAGATTTTCTAGCCAATCAGTGCCATCTGGACCGAGAATTGAAGCTAGCATGATTGTTACTTCATCGCTGAGAAGGATTTCTCGCTCGACACGATATAAAGCCAGAAAACGTGGCAGTATTTCTGGTTCGTAACGAGAGAGTAGATCAGCGGCAAAACGTTCCAGCAGCAGTTCATACTCCAAATAATCATCCAGCGTTGTATCTTCATACCAGTCAAAGCCGCGAACCGTTACCGGAGTTTTCCCATCTGGCTCTGGCTCAAATATGTCTGCAAATTGCTCATGTAGGTCTTCATTGACAACATCTTGCACACCGTCAAGCCGTTGTGAGAGCCAGAGGGCGGCAAATTTTAGTTGCCACTCGTCTGCCCAAAGAGGATACTCTTCTGGCCACGGACGAGGATCATCCTCAAGAAATGCAAGTACAACTTCATGGTACAACGCAAAGGCCAGTTTTTCCTGAGTCGGTTCACCCCAGATAGAGTCGAGCGATATCGGAGCCACAAGGCTGGGTGGCGTAGTTGCGGCAGTCCAGTAAGGTTGCAATGCTCCTACCTCTTCGCCTTCGTCACGTGGAGCAAGTGACCAATCTACATCAGCGGTCAAAAGCACCTGTATTTCTGGCAATGGGCGAGCAAGTAACGAGGTTAATACATTGCTCGCCTTCTCTACTGTCGAAACGACCCAACGGGCATAGTTTTCCTCGCCCGTTGGGTAGTAGACAAGCAAAGGCTCTATCGATTTCTCATAGCGCTCATATGGAAAGACCATACGCCTTTTCAGCCGTCCCTTCCGCTAACTATTCGCCACCTTCGACTCGTCTGGAAGAGCTGGAGTGCTCCCATATACTGCCGCTTCTCTCTGCAATTCTTCTGCGGTGTTGTCACGACGGAAGCGACGGTACAAATCACTGGTGCGCTGGCGGATAGTACCGGAGGACAGTTTCTTGCCACCCTCGTAGTATTCGAGTGCGACTTCACCAATTGACCATGTAGCGCCAGCAGCAATGAGGCCCGCGACAAGGTCGCCACCAAACGGAACTACTTTTGCGGCTTGCTCAGCAACAAAACGTAATCCTAGACCGCTTAACATTGTAACGACTAGCTCACGCGCATGTCGTACAGTTTCGGCGGAATTCATTGGCTCACCATACAGGGCAGCAAGACGCAGCACAAGACGAATTTGTGTTCCCAGCAGAATGGGAATATCAATCAGGGGGATTGGTTCTAGGCCAGCGGCAAGGCTTACAAGTGTCGCATTACGAATAATACGCTGAGCTGCCTCGCGTCTAAATGCTGGAAGTTCGCGCCCGATGACTAATGCAGCCTCCGGGCTTGCCTCGATCAGCGCAGGCACCAGTTCCTCTGCGACGTTTGTACCCTTAGTAGCAGAGATTGGGATGACACCAACCGCTCCAAGCGCAACGGCAATCTCTGTCGCAATTTGATCACCACTTTCGCCGCCTCTCAAAGTATCAACTTTATTGACGGCAACAACCGTTGGTTTTTTCTGTGCCGCAATCATGCCATACAGTTCTCGGTCTTTCGCTTGAATACCCTTCGAGCCATCGATAAGAAACACAATTACGCTCGCCTGATCTAGTCCGGCTTGCGCGATGTCTGATAGCGCTCCTGGAGCATCGATTCCCGGAGTATCTACGAGAGTGAAGGGTCCAAAGTCTGTACGAACAAGCGTGCGTGTTGTGCCTTCATGCGGCGAAACCGCTGAAAGGGTCTGACCTTTAAGCTTGTTAAACAGAGTACTTTTGCCTGTATTTGGTTGACCAACAATCACAACTGTATTGTTCAACCCTTGTAGGACCTCGTCATGAGCCTGCTTCCAGTTCGCGGCCTTCATAAGGCTTTGCACCATATTGATGTTAGCAGGTAGATTTTTTAATGTACTGACGCCGAGATCACGCATTGTGCGGGGTCGATTCGTACCGCGAAGTGCGCTACTGATTAGATCATTTCTAAGCTTTTTCTGCTCTTCTGTGAGCTTGCCAGGTTTCTTTGTTGCCACGCTCAATTCCTCCATAAATTCAATACTTTGAGATACAGAGTAGGAAAGAAAATGATAGCATTTTTATACTCTGCATTATAAGCATCGTTACCCTTGAAGCGCAAATTATGGCTTTTACAGATGCTTTATCATACATTATGAAGCGTACATATCTCACTATGTATACGTTTTGATTGGTGCCTAAGGTGCCAATTTAGAGAATAAAGCACAAAACGCACAAAGTCTTTTCAAATTCTTGTTGTATACTACTACAGCACGATCTATCGTTCCCCTTATAGAAAGCAAAAAAGCCATGTCACTTACGCAAACAGACGGTTCTCTGGAACAGAAACCAGTCCAAATACTGCAGCAACTTCTTCGCTTTGATACCACTAACCCGCCGGGCAACGAGATGGCATGTATCGAATACATAGACAAACTTTTGAAAGAGGCAGGCTTCGAAACACAGGTACTGGCGAAAGATGAGAGGCGTCCAAGTCTGGTGACGCGTTTACGTGGACGTGGGGAAGCACCTCCACTGCTGTTACAAGGGCATATTGATGTTGTTACAACCGCAAATCAATCATGGCAATATCCTCCCTTTGAGGGTAAAAATATTGATGGCTACATATGGGGACGCGGTACGCTCGATATGAAGGGTGGAGTAGCCATGATGCTTAGCGCCCTCTTGCGTGCAGAGGCGGGGTCTCTTCCAGGGGATGTTATCTTCACCGCGTTAAGCGATGAGGAGGCCGGTGGCGAGGTGGGCGCAAAATTTCTGGTCGAGCAACATGCAGACCTTTTCAAAGATGCACGATACGCGCTTGGCGAAGTAGGCGGCTTTACGTTATATATTGACGACAAAAAATTTTACTGCGTTCAAGTGCTTGAAAAGCAAATGTGTTGGCTTAAAGCTATACTTCGAGGCCCGGGAGGACATGGCTCTATTCCTATGCATGGGGGAGCAGTCGCGAAACTAGGCAGACTCTTGCAGCAGCTAGACCAACATCGTCTCCCTGTACACATTCATCCAGTCATGCATCAAATGCTAGCAACGATGACGGATGCACTCGAATCATCTCCCACAGGCCCACTATTGCGCCAGCTCTTAGACCTAGCACAAGCAAATACAGTATTAGACCAATTAGGTTCACACACCCATTTCTTCGACCCCATCCTACATAACACGGTCAATGTCACGATCATACAGGGAGGACACCAAGTCAACGTTATCCCTAGCGAAATTATGCTGGAGATGGATGGACGACTCCTTCCTGGCTACACGCCCGATGATATGTTGCGGGAAATACACGAGCTTGTAGGAGACGATGTCCAGTTGGAACTCAAAAACTACAGTGAGGGGCAAACTGAAGCTAACATGGGCTTTTTCGATACCCTTGTCCAAATTATGCATGATGCTGATCCCGAAGGTATTGTGGTTCCAATTCTTATGCCTGCCGTGACTGATGGACGTTTCTTTTCGCAGTTAGGTATCCAGACCTATGGCTTCTTGCCCATGGATCTAGGCAAAGGATTTGATTTCTTGCAGGCCCTCCATGCCGCCAATGAACGCATTCCAGTCGATGCGCTAGAATTTGGCACCCGCGCAATATATGAGGCTATGCAGCGAAACAAGCCGTAGGGTATTTCGCTTATAGCACTCATACCAAGTGATTATATGAAGCTTACAAAACCTCTGGCATTTGCTTGACGTGGGGTCACATTTTTTGCCATAATGTAGGAGGAATATATATGATTTTCTCTCTATACATAACCTACACAAAGAGGCTCTATGATGCAAGATACACCTATGAGGAATGAGACGGAAGAGCGCGATTACCGTGCTGGCTTTGCACGAGTTATGCGCTTTGCTGAGCAAGCAAAAATGCGTGGATGGCGCTTGAGTGATCGTCAGCTCGTCCATGAGATTATGCAACGTGAGCGGGCAGCACACATTCGCGAACAAAGTTCACTGCCCGTTGTGGGTTCAGAAGTACGTTCAGCAGCATGGAATCATGGACAGGCGGATGCACTACGCACTATTCTCCGCTCTCAGAAAGAACGAACAGGCAAAAGCTTCTCATAATGAATATGTAAAAAGACCTCTTCACTCTTTGAGGTCTTTTTTACATACGTTTGTTCTCTTCTTCGACATGCTATAATCGTCCTCGATGAGCCAACAGAAAAACCGTACACAGTCGTACAGGAGGCGTTCTATGGCACTTGACGTCCAGTTTTACCGCCGCATTGTCTACACACATGACCACACTGGTCAGCGCTCACGTCGCATTAGTGTAATCGACATTCATCCTGAAGGCGCGACCCACACGCTGGTCCTTGTACATGGCTATGGTGGCAATGTTCTCCAATGGCTGTATCAACTTCGCTTCTTTGGACAACATGTGCGCGTGATTGCCCCAGAACTTCGCGGTCATGGCTTCAGTGACGACGACACCTCACTTCCCTATACAATGGATGGACTCGTTGATGATCTGGAATGTGTCCTTGACGCTCTTGCTGTTACAACACCCTTCTGGCTTATCGCTCATTCGTTTGGTGGCGCCATCTCCACAGAATATGCGCTTCGTCATCCACAAAATATTTCAGGCCTCGTGCTTGTCGGTGTGCCATCGCAGTTTATTGTGCGTCCTCTTCTTACTCGCTTGATAAAGCTAATACCGGACCCATTCTTTAGCACTCTTGCTCGAAGAATAGGTATACAGCTCTATGCCCCACAAAAAACGCTCAAGTATATGCATAACTCCGTTATGGGCGTCTGGAAGGGTCGTGAACACTTTCCTCATCTACGTGTACCCACACTTGTCATTCTTGGCCATCGCGACACCGTTTTCCTGCGCGCTCACTACGATGATGTTCCGCGCAGCATTCCCAAAGCGCAACAGGTGGTTATTTCTGTCTCAGCACATCTCGTACAGCTCGAACGTCCTGATGCCGTCAACCGCGCAATTCGTCGATTTATCGAAGCAACAGGCACGGCAACGCTTGCAAGTATCTCTGCCGAGTCTCAAGATGCCTCTTTACACAGTACCAAGGCAACAACATTTAAATTCGCCCCCACTAATCCGGCTAACCGACTTGTGGCGATGCCATGGCTACAGCACTACGATGACAATGTACCGGAACGCTTGCCAATTCCCCATCAACCACTGCATGAACTGCTGGTTAATGCAGCCATCGAGTATCCGCATAAGACGGCACTCATTTTCTTTGACCAGAAAATGGACTACCGTGAACTTGATATGCTCAGCAATCGCTTTGCCCACGCTCTACGCTCACTCGGCATTGGAATGGGAGATCGCGTCTCAGTTATCTTGCCGAACATCCCGCAATGTATCATCGCGTTCTTTGGCATTTTGAAAGCTGGCGCAGTCGCGGTATTGGGAAGTCCACTCTCAAACGAGACGGAGATCGCTTACCAGTTACAGGACTCCGAGTCAAGCGTCTTGATCACCCTCTCATCATATCGCGACTTGGCACAGCAGGTTTGTCACACTAGTTCTGTGCAACATGTTATATACACGGACGTACGCGAATATTTGCCGATGCAGCAGAGAGTTCTGCTTGCCAGCCTTATTGAAGGGACACCTGCGCATACTACACATAGCACTGTCCAGGAAGCAACAGTGCTTGAAGGGACGCCAAAAGAGGATACAACGCGTCCTTTATGGAAGGATCACAACTTTCAACATCTATTGCGCCGGCAACCCGCGCATCCACTTCGTCTCGACGTTGCCTCAGAGGGACTTGCCCTGATACAGTATACATCTGGCACGACGGACACACCTAAAGGGGTGATGCTTACCCATCAGAACATGGTTGTCAACGTTGCTCAAGTCCGGCATTGGGTACCAGAGGCGAAGCGTGGACAAGAGGTTGTCCTCGGAGTGTTGCCCCTCTCGCATTCCTATGGCCTTACCGACACACTCAATCTCTCAATCTCATTAGCAGGCTCCCTCATCCTTCAGCCAACGGATCGTATTGACCAGATTATGATGGCGATTAAGACACATCAACCCACCATCTTTCCTGCTGTGCCCGCTATGTATCTTGCCATCGCCAACTATCCGAAGGTAAGAAGTTATGGTGTAGCGTGCATTCGTAACTGCACCAGTGGTTCAGCTCCCCTGCCAGTTGAGGTACAGGAGGAATTTGAGAAGCTCACAAAGGGATATCTTGTCGAAGGATATGGGCTAACTGAGGCATCACCTGTGACACACTCAAATCCATTCCATGGAGAACGACGCGTTGGAAGTATTGGGATACCAATGTCAAGCACAAATGCGCGCATCGTCGATGTACAAACTGGTGTACCATTACCCTCCGGTGAAGTGGGCGAATTGCTCATTCAAGGTCCACAAGTAATGCAAGGGTACTGGAAGATGCCCGAAGAGACCGCGAAAGTGCTGCGAGGCGGGTGGTTGCATACGGGAGACCTCGCGCGCATGGACGAAGATGGCTTCTTCACGATTGTCGACCGCAAGAAAGACTTGATTCTTTCGGGTGCATACAACGTGTATCCAAGAGATGTAGAGGAGGTGCTTTATGAACATCCCAAGGTGTTGGAGGCAGCAGTAGTAAGTACAGGCTCTGCAAGTTCCTCCTGTATCAAAGCATTTGTTGTCTTGAAACGTGGAGAGCAAGCAACACCAGATGAACTCTTAGCACTCTGTCGAGAACGCCTTGACGCGTATAAAGTTCCCGAACAGGTAGAGTTTCGCAAGGAACTACCCAAGAATCTGGTAGGCAAAGTCTTGAGAAGACTACTTATTGAGGTATAACTCCTTGCATTCAAAGGATCTATATGAACAGGAAAACTACTTAGATCAACCCATGCTTGATCGCGTAACTCGTTGCACTACTACGTGAAGTGACTCCCAATTTACTATAGATCGCTTTTATACGCTTATCACTCATTCCAGCGGCAATTTGTCAGGCTTCTTTACCTCATCACCTCTTATACGTGGCAGCAAAAAGCTCACCGCAAATAACACAACTCCCACAGCAATACCTAAATCAAGAATGTTGGTGTTGCCATCCCATTCCACGACATAAGCGAGAAATGTGACAGTTAGGGAGACAACAATAACGCCTGTGAGCTTCGATTTTAAATCGTCCAGGTCGGTTATCACAAGCCATGGCAACAGGGGAAGTTTTTCATCGATGAAGAGTTCGTAGAGACCCAGCGCAACGATGTAGAGCACAGTAGCAAGCAAAAATAGGTCAACGACCTCGATACTCTCGACCGCGAGATGCTTCGCGCCAGCGATAGTAAATGTAGGATGTGCAAATATTTCAATCAAGATGTTTACCGTAGTAATGCCACCATAAAGTATTAAGGCGATTGCGGCTAGAAATGCTCCAATCACAGCAATAATAATAAAAAAGCGACTGCTAGCAAGAATGCGTCGTAGCATAAAAATCTCTTCCTTTGTAGAATGTTTCTTATTATACGACGCATTGTGGAATGTACATGTAACGAGAGAAAATAGTGCTAGTTAACGCTCATCACAAGGACTAGTGCTTTAATGGATAGACGTAGTTGTTGTAGGAGTCAGATCCATTCTCAGGCATAACACCAGTGTCGGGCAAAGAGGTTTCTGGTGTTGGTGTAGGCGTCGGTGTTGTGAAAACAACCGTGGTGATGTTCGCAGTTTTACACGTGAGTGTCACACTATCGGTAACATCCTTTTGACGTACGTCCACCCAGAACACAGTTTTGGGAAGGATAAGGTCACGAGGCAGAAGATAGCTTCGAGTAATACGACCGTTTTTATCAGTGGTAACTGATTTTACCGACCAGAGCACTTTTCCACCGCAACTTCCTTGATCGAGTGTTAATGCATGCACTGTATTAGGCGGCAAGCCGGAAATATCAACATTCAATTTTTGCTGCACAATGTCGGCTGCAGCAATAACATTTCCCTGCGTAGTTGCGCTTTTGCTACCCGCGCGAGCAACTGACGTGGTGAAGAACAGGATCGACAAGAGAGTCACTGAAGTTGCAAGTATTGCCACAATACGAAGACGCATCCTCATGAGTACATCCTTTCTAGGTGAGACGCAACTATTTGGAGTCAACACGCCAACAACTACATTGAAAATACCTTTACTATTATGCCTAATTGTAGCATATTTATCACTGCCACAACTACCCTAAAAATACTACATACAAAATTTTTGTATGTATTACCTGTATAGACCTACCGCAGTAACTTTTACATCCTTTACAATACTCAACTAGAGCACATTGATGTACCACTTTCGTGTGATGTACTATTAGTTATGTAAAGACGTACTTCCACAGTATAAATGCTTAAGTTGTTCTTCAAAAAACATTTGCGCTTTTACTAATAAATAAGTACTTTTACTACATATTTTTATTGACTCAGACACTATAATATGCTATCCTTCTTTGTACTACAGGAGCTTTATACCAAGCTTGAGAGGCAAAACACCTTTTCAAGTTTGATGTGATGCATAATCGATTCATAAAGATAGAAGCAGAGTTTTTACTTTGGCGTTTTTGGTACATATTGCTCAGTAAAGGATGGAAACAGGCATGTTTTATGATGGTCGGACAAGGGGTTCAGAGGGAGGTAGCTTACCTTTGCAGAGTAGTGTTTCAGCATCTTCCTTTTTTACAAATGGAGTACGTCCTATTGAGAATGGGCCAGAGAAAGATACTCAAAATTTCTTTCATGGCGAGGCTCTTGCACGAGACCCGCTAGCAGAACGCTTTAGTCCATGGGTTGTGTTGGGCTTCACTTCAGCATTTGCTCTTTTCTTGATTGGAATGGCACTAGCAGGACACGTTCCGGGAAAAAGCTTTCCGCTTAAAGGCATATCTGATGTATTGCAATTTGTAGGTGAGGTCATTGGTTTTGTCTTTTGCCTAAGAATTGCACTACGACTACGGCGCGTATCTATTCAGCTACGGCGTGCTCTCATGAAACAAGGGATACAGCAACAAACTCGTAGCGAAGTTGTAGCAGCACGGACAGAAGCTCTTATGGCGCAACGAGCATATTTTGCATGGCTATTTCTCGCCCTTGCTATTGCATTCTATGCAAGTGGACAGGCTATTTGGACAAGCTACGATATTCGTATGAACTCTGCCGATGTGCCTTTTCCAGGAATTTACGATATCGGATTTGTAGCATCCTATCCTTTCTTCTTAATAGGAGCCTTGCTTCTTACACGCAGAAATAAAGCGGCAGTGGGAAGAACACGACTCATTCTCGACGCGTTAGCAGTTATTGGTGCTGCACTCGCACTTTCCTGGTTTTTTGTGCTAAGCCCTGCAATAGCAGGACTTTCGCAATCTCCTAGTGTAGGTGCTGCTTTCCTGGCAGTGTATTTTCCAGCCGGCGACCTTTTCCTAGTTGCAGTCGGGGCATTTTTAATGTTTAGCCCGCTAGCTAATCGAGAACAACAGCCTGTATTTCTGCGACTCTGCCTGGGTCTTTTCTTTCTTGCTATTACCGATAGTCTTCTTGGCTATCTAAGTCTCACGCCTTCTGGATTTAACACTGGTACGTTGCAAGACATTCTTTGGCCTTTAAGTATGTTATTTGTTGGGTTGGCGGCAATTGAATATCCTCGCAGCATTGCACGTGAGCAGGAGCAAGACGCACGTTCTCATGCTGCACTGAACACAACTCCATCTCTTTTGTTAAGTGGCCGCTCATCTCAGTTTACGACAACACTACAGACCATCACACCATTTATTCTAGCACTTGCGACGAGCGCGCTTCTCCTTACCATCATTGCACCACGAGGTGGTTCTGTCCTCATACAGGCTGATATAATTGCGTTTGCCCTCGTCCTGATTATTGTCATTCGCCAAGCCTTAACATTGCTTGAAAATAATCGTCTAACAATGCAGATGCGGGGCGAACTTGTTATTTCAAAGCGTGAGTTGTTCGTGACACGCCGTGAGGCTGATGAAGCGGCGCGTTCTGCTCAAGAGAAGCAAGCTCTGGAAGATGGAATAACAATGCTTCAACGCATTCATGCACAGGTTGCGCGAGGAGATTTCGCGGTTCGCGCACGTATTGATGGAGGCCCACTGATGCCTATTGCAGTAAGTCTCAATCTGATGCTCGACCGTCTCAGCACCCTTACACAGCGTGCAGCCGCATATGAAAAACTACTACACAGTGTGAGACGTTTGCAGGAAGCTCTTAATAAACATACAGAAGGACAACCTACTTGGTTGGAAGAGGGACTGTTTGCACAAGTTGATACAGACCTCCGTCCCATTCTTATGCAGCTTTCTTATCTTCAACGAACACAACTGAGTCAGCAGCAACGCTTCTCAAATATAATTACAGGAATGTATCCCTTACTGACACAACTTCGTGAAGCACTTAGCGAGATTAGAAGTTCACCCTTATTGAAAGAACTTAGTTCGTCATCAGTTGAATATGCCACATTGGAACGTGCAATACGCCTGGAAATGCAACTTGAGCAGATGCAAAAAGCAATAAACCCGCTGCAGAAAAGGTAAGTACCTGTCATACTGAGAAAGGTCTGTATGTGATCGAGAGGAGTAGAGGGGATGAAGCACAAAACGCAGGTACAGGGTGGTGCCTTGGAGTTCCTTCTCATGAAGTTGAGGATGGAAGAGTTATTTGTGGCATTTGTGGCACGCTGGTTGCATATGCACAACTTGGCGCGTATCAGGCTCGGCAATTTCTGGGCCGTGGACGAAGTGGGGATGCTTATCTCGCAGTACACCAACGGTTAAAGCATCCAGTCGTTTTAAAACTCTTTCCGCCCGATAGAACTGCTATGTTCCTCTGGGAGTCAGCGCGTCAGGAATGTCTTTTTGTCGCACAGATACGCCATAGCGCAATTCTCCCTGTCCTGAGTTGTGGAATGCAACAACTAGAGGAACATTCAAGTAGTTCTACATCTATCAGAACAGTGACTAGACACCAAGAACTTTTTTTGGTTACTATCTGCCAGTACGTTCGCTATCCACTTCTCGCATTTCTATCTCGCGTAGGACGAGAAGACGCGCAAGGAACTCGTGTGGTGAACCTTATCCAGCAGATGAGTTTGGCTCTGAGTACAGCCCATGTACGAAATATAGTACA
Organism: uncultured Ktedonobacteraceae bacterium; assembly: GCA_964242555.1. GTDB lineage: Bacteria > Chloroflexota > Ktedonobacteria > Ktedonobacterales > Ktedonobacteraceae > JBBQVS01. Next base: position 1,417 of record CAXTCR010000057.1, on the reverse strand, counting down.
TGGTGCACTTACTCCTGGCAATATTCTTGTTGACGAACAGGAACATCTTTGGATTGCCGACTTTGGGTTAGCCCGCCTTCATCCACCTACTGCTCCCTATCTCGCACCAGAGTTGTATGATGCTAGTCGTATAAGCATACAAAAACATGATATGACACACTTTTGGCAAAGTGTAACTCCCGCAAGTGACCAATATACATTTGCGCTCTTGTGCCAGCAACTTCTTTTTCATATGCTGCATCAAAAGGACTTTGAACGTGTGCTACCTGCACTACAGCGAGGGTCTCATCAACAACCTGACATGCGATTTTCCACAATTGATATGTTCACAACGGAGCTTTTTACGCTGCTTTCTCAGAGACGACGCACACAGCTTCTTTTAGAAAACGGCAGAGCACATCTTTCCGAAAACGAACAACGTTCTTTTCAAGGATTACAAGACAACAAAGATATTAGAAGTGACAATGAAGGGGCACAAAAAACTTCTCCGGGAAGCGCGCTACGCGCGTGGAATTCTGGGAAAACGCCTGCTCTTCCCGAAACCAATTCGGTCCTCGCTCTAGAGAAACGTGCAGACAAACTTTTTACGCTGCGTAACTATGCTGAAGCAATACAGGTGTACCAACAAGCCTTAGCATTAGACTCATCGCGTGCTTCTATTTGGTTAGCGCTCGGTGACGCATTCCTTGCGAGCACTCAATATAGCGAGGCACTTACGACCTATCAACGAACAATAGCGCTCAATCCAAATGATTCGCTTGCGTGGTTTAACAGCGGTGTAGCCCTTGATGCTCTTGGACGCCATCGAGAGGCGTCAGTATGTTATGAACGAGCATCTCAACTCAATAGCTAGGGCGATCAATGCCTTAGCTCTGTTTGATAAAGAAATGAATGTATGTATTGAAATACTCTTGTGTTACAATAATCAGGAACGATAACCGTAGAAAGATGGAGGCGATATGCGTATATCTGGGGATGCACAGGTGAGTCATGAGACGGAGGAGGACATAGATGAGTCGTATCTACTTGTGCATGACTGCGCCTTATTTGCGCCACAGGAGCGAAGAGGATTTCTTCCTCATCAGGATATACTTATTGCAGCAAACCGCATAGAAGCAGTTGGTACATCAGGCACAGTCATCCCTCCCTCTTCGCGTAGAGTCACTATTCTTGAAGGAAAAGGACAGCTTGCAATTCCCGGCCTGATCAACGCGCATACTCACTCACCAGAAAATGTTCTTAAGGCAACTTCTCCCTCGCTTCCACTGGAGCTATGGCTCGTTCCACTTTATGCAAGCATTGTCGAGTGGACACCACGCATGGCATATTTGAGTGCACAGCTCGGTGCAGTTGAGATGCTTAAAACAGGGACAACTGCTGTTCTTGACCATCTTTGGACTGTTGAAGGCGTTTCATC